>JAYTWP010000513.1:0-11750 GCA_043743395.1 Actinomycetota bacterium
GGGCATGACCATGTCGCGGGATCGATCGGCTCGCTCATCGTCGCGTCGTCACTTGCCGATGTGTGTAGTACGCAGCGCACGTGCCCTCGTCGGACACCATCGTGGCGCCGAGCGGTGTGCGCGGCGTGCACTCATTGCCGAACGCGGCACACTCAGCCGGTGTGATCCGGCCTTGCAGCACGTCGCCGGCGCGGCACAGCGGTGATTCGACCGAGGTGATCTCGGCGAGGTCGAAGCGAGCCTCGGCGTCGAAGGCTCGGTAGGCGTCGCGAAGCCGCCACCCGCTCGCCGCGATCACTCCGATGCCGCGCCAGGCGCGATCGCATACCTCGAACACGTCCGCGATGGCTGCTCTCGCTGCGGCGTTGCCATGTTGGGTGACCGCCCGCGGGTAGGCGTTCTCGACCTCAGCGCGGCCCGACTCGAGTTGCGCGATGGCGCGACGGATCCCGTCGAGGAGATCGACCGGCTCGAAGCCCGTCACCACGATGGGAACTCGGTACCGATCGACGAGTGGGCCGTACTCGTGGTAACCCATCACCGTGCACACATGGCCCGCTGCCAGGAAGGCCTGCACCCTGCAATCGGGTGCGTCGAGGATGGCTCCGATCGCGGGTGGAACCAGCACGTGCGACACGAGGGCGGAGAAGTTGGTGAGTCCGAGCCGGGCGGCCTGCTGCACAGCCAAGGCGTTTGCCGGTGCAGTGGTTTCGAACCCGATGGCGAGGAACACGACCTCACGATCGAGGTGTTGCGCGGCGAGCGTGACGGCATCGAGCGGGGAGTGCACGACGCGCACATCGCCGCCTCGGCTGCGTACTCCGAACAAGTCGCCGTTCGAGCCGGGCACACGCAGCATGTCACCGAAGGAGCACAAGATCACTTCCGGTCGGGCGGCGATGGCGAGCGCGCGGTCGATTGTCTCGAGCGGCGTGACGCACACCGGGCAGCCGGGACCATGGAGCAGTTCGATTTCGTCGGGCAGCAACTGGTCGATGCCGTGGCGGATGATGGAATGGGTTTGGCCGCCGCAGACCTCCATCAGCGCCCAACGTCGAGTGGTGATACGGCGGATCTCGTCGAGCAGCCGGCGCGCGCGCACGGGATCCGCGTACTCGTCGAGATGCTTCACGACCCACCGGCCGATTCGCCCAGTTCGTCGTAGAGGCGCAACGTCTCTGCCGCGGCGGCTTCGTCGAGCCGTTGGATGGCGACGCCCGCATGCGCGATCACGTAGTCGCCGAGTTGTGCGTCGGGCACGAAGGTGAGCGCGATCTCCATCGTGGTGCCGTCGAAATCAATGAGGCCCACGGGTTGTCCGTGCTGTTGGGTGATCTCGATCACTCGACCGGGGATTGCGAGGCACATCGTCAGGCCCTCCTGGCTGCTACGAGCGCCTGGCCGAGGGCGAGGCCACCGTCATTGGTGGGGACCAACTGGTGCCAAAGCACGTCGAAGTCTGCACCGCGGATCGCTTCGACGCACCCCTCGACGAGGAGCGTGTTCTGGAACACCCCGCCGGTGAGCCCGACAGTGTGTAGGCCGTATACCTCGCGCAGCCGCCTCGCCTCGCTCAGAACCAGGGCGATGACGGCCCGGTGGAAGCGCATCGCAATCGCTCCGGTTGGTTCGCCCGCGAGCACATCGGTTCGGACCGCCGAGACGACGGGTGCGGCATCGAACGCTCCCTCCGGGTCGGTGCGCCCGAACGTGTAGGAGCCGTTGGCATCGGGATCGGCCGCGGCCTCCAGTTCGATCGCGGCCTGCGCCTCGTAGTCGACCGAGTGGCGGATACCGGTGAGCGACGCCACTGCATCGAAGAGCCGACCCATGCTCGAGGTGGGCACGCTGAACGAGCCGCCGCTGAACTGCTGGCGGAGCAGCCGCTGTTCGTCGGCTGGGGTGTCGGCGACTGCTGGCAGTCGTTCGTCCCACGCCAGCCCGGCCGCCCACAGGTGCGCCAGTGCGCTTCGGCGCGGGTGTTCCACCGCCGCATCGCCGCCGGCAAGCAGAACAGTGCGCAGATGCGCGGCTCGCACAACCCCCGACGCGGACCCCACTAGCACCTCGCCGCCCCAGATGGTCGAGTTCGGTCCGTACCCGGTTCCGTCGAACGCGAACCCGATGACGGGGCCGGGATGACCGTACTCGGCCAACAGCGCGGCAACGTGTGCGTGGTGGTGCTGCACCGCAACGACCTCGACGCCCCACTCTGCGGCGAGCTCGCGGCCCAGTCGCGCCGACAGATACCCCGGGTGTGAGTCGACCGCGACGACCGCCGGCGTCACTCGAACGAGCTGCAGCATCTGCTGTGCGGCGTGCCGCGCTGCTCGGTAGGTTGCGAGCTGGCCGTGGTCGCCGAGGTGTTGCGACATCCAGGCGCTGCCGCCAACGGCCACGCACACTGCACCCTTCAAATCGCCGCCCATGGCGAGTACGGGCGCAACACCATTCGGGGCCGCCCCACCGAACTGCACCGGCAGAGGAGTGAAGCCGCGGGCCCGCCGTAGTGGCACGATGACCGAGCCGATCGTGCGCACCACGCTGTCATCGCACGGGGTGTGAATCGGGCGATTGTGCATGAGCCACGCATCGGCCAGCCCGGCCAACCGATCGAGCGCATCATCGTCGTCGTTGGCGATCGGCTCGTCGGCCACGTTGCCCGAGGTGCAGACGATGACCGCCGTCGACAGGCCGTCGAGCAGCAGGTGATGCAGCGGTGCGCTGGGCAGCATCACGCCGATATCGGCGGCTCCGGGTGCGACGTGCTCCGCCCAGGCGGCAGAACCGATTGTCGAGCCGGCGCGGTGTCGTCGGAGCAGCACGATCGGGCGCTGCGGGGACATGAGGGCGCCATGTTCGAGCGGCGACATCGCCGCGGCCTGAGCTGCCGTGGCTGGCTCGGCGACCATGACGGCGAACGGTTTGGCGCCGCGGCGTTTGCGCGCCCGGAGTGCGGCGACCGCTTCAGCGTTCGTGGCGTCGCACACGACCTGGTAACCGCCGAGGCTCTTGATCGCGACAACCGCACCCTCGGCGATGAGTCGTTGCGCCGCGACGAGCGCAGCATCGCGTTGGTGCACGACGGTTCCGTTTGCATCCACGAGCGCGAGGTGCGGGCCGCAGGCAGGACAGGCAAGCGGTTGCGCGTGGTAGCGGCGATCGGCTGGGTCCTCGTATTCCGTCCGACACGCCAGGCACAGCGGGAACCCGGCCATGGTGGTGTTCGGCCGGTCGTAGGGCAGGGTCGTGGTGATGGTGAACCTTGGTCCACACGCGGTGCATGTCACGAACGGGTAGCGGTGACGCCGGTCGCCAGGGTCGCGCATCTCGGCAAGGCAAAGATCGCACACCGCGACGTCCGGCGGGAGCGACGTGATCGAGCCGGCGTCACGGTGGAGAGAAGCGATGATGTGGAAGCCGTGCGCCGTGCCGAGAGACGTGTCGAGGAAGGGTCGCTGTTCGACCTCGAGCGAGTGCACCTCTGCCAGTGCGGGGGCATCGGACGTCAGACGGCGCTGGAACTCGTCGAGCAACTCGACGGGACCGGCGGCATCGATGAGCACGCCGTCGGGGTCGTTGCACACCGTGCCCGTGAGCCCGACCGAGGTCGCAAGGTGGTGCACGAACGGCCTGAAACCAACACCCTGCACGACCCCCCGCACGCGGATCACTCGGCGTAGCGCGTGATCCATCTGCTGAGCCGACGCCATCGCCTTCACCCTATCTGTACGGCCGTTCCTCATCTGAGCCTCAATCGGGCGAGATGGCCGGCTGAAAGCGTTAGAACGGGATCTCGAGATGTCCGTACGTCGCGCAGAGGCCCACTGCGTTCACAGCGACGAGCGCGGCGATGATCAACACCACAACCGCAGCGCGGCGGCGCGAGCGCGTGAAACCTCCCGGCGCAGGCATGTACCAGCTGGGCAGCAGTTCGGGGTATTCCATGAGCAACGACGAAAGCGGCACGGCATCGTCATCGAGCGGTGCGTCGGGGTCGGCGGCGAGTGCCAGCGCAGTGAGCTCTTCATCGGTGATCGCGACCTCGTCGGTATCGAACGTGTACGCCATGGTGTGAACTTAGGCGCGTTCAGGGCGCGATTACAGCCACTCGCGTTTTCGGAACGCCATGTAGAGCGCGGATGAGCACACGACGATGAGCGCCCCCGACAGCGCGACTCCCCACCGTTCGCCGGAGCCGGGGAAGGGAACGTTCATGCCGTAGTAGCCGGTGATCAGCGTGGGCACGGCAATGATTGCTGCCCAGCTGGTGACTTTCTTCATGACCTGATTCTGGCGGTAGTCGCGCAGGCTGAGGTTGGTCTCGACGATCGTGCTGACCAGATCGCGCAGGGCGTCGGTGGACTCGCTGACGCGCAGGATGTGGTCGTAGACGTCCTGATAGTGAATCGGCCGTTGTATTTGCGAACAACATCGCCATCTACTTCGGCGTGGTGGCATCGGTCGGTAGGCTCCGGCCATGTCGTCTGTTCGCGAAGGCCTGCCGCTGAACCCGCGATTCGCCCGTCCCGAGGGTCCAGTCGTTCTCGTCATCCTCGACGGCGTCGGGGTGGGCAAGCACGACGCGTTCGACGCGGTCGATGTCGCGTACGCGCCGACAATGCGTTCCCTCGCCACGGACGGGCTCTATCGAACGTTGCGGGCGCACGGGACTGCGGTAGGGCTGCCTTCCGACGCAGACATGGGCAACTCCGAGGTCGGTCACAACATCCTCGGCGCCGGCAGGATCTTCGACCAAGGAGCGAAGCGGGTCGACAGCGCCCTCGAACAGGGCACGATCTGGACCTCGAAGGCGTGGCGCGCCATCGTCGAGACCTGCAAGAGCGGGACGCTCCACCTCGTGGGCCTGTTGTCGGACGGCAACGTGCACTCCAACATCACCCATCTCGATGCGCTGTTGTCGCGAGCGTACAACGATGGGATCAGGCGCATCCGCGTCCACGTCCTGCTCGACGGCCGCGACGTTCCAGATGGCACGGCTGAGCGCTACGTCAACGATCTCGAGAATCGGTTGACCGGTCTTCGGGGCCATGGCGTCGACTGCAGCATCGCTTCGGGCGGTGGTCGGATGACGACCACCATGGACCGCTATGGGGCCGACTGGGCGATGGTCGAGCGGGGCTGGCACGCCCACGTGCTCGGCGACGCGCCGCACTTTCCGAGCGCGCTCGACGCAATCGCGGATGCCCGTCGACGCACGCCCGGCATCGCCGATCAGCAACTGCCTGCCTTCACTGTCGCGGCGGCCGACGGCGTGCCGGTCGGGGCCATCGAGCACGGCGACGGCGTGATCATGTTCAACTTCCGAGGCGACCGGGCGCTCGAGTTCAGCCAAGCAATTGCTGACGAGGACTTCGCGCACTTCGACCGCAGACGGTTTCCTCGGGTCACCTTCGCTGGCATGTGCCTGTACGACGGCGACCTGGGGGTGCCTGCGCTCTATCTGGTCGAGCCGACCTATGTCCCCGGGACCGTGAGCGAACTCCTCGCGCGGTCCGGTGTA
The DNA here is from genome assembly GCA_043743395.1 of Actinomycetota bacterium. Lineage (GTDB taxonomy): Bacteria > Actinomycetota > Acidimicrobiia > Acidimicrobiales > Ilumatobacteraceae > WLMZ01. The sequence goes on from JAYTWP010000513.1 coordinate 5,525, forward strand.
CGACAGTTCGCCTGTGCTGAGACGCAGAAGTACGGGCACGTGACCTACTTCTGGAACGGCAACCGTTCGGACAAGTTCGACGAACAGCTCGAGACCTACGTGGACATCCCGTCAGACCCGAACCCGTTCGAGACCAGACCGTGGATGAAGTCCGCAGAGACAGCGGACAGCGTGATCGCAGCAGTCAACGCGAAGAGCGCCGAGTTCATCCGCGCGAATTTTGCCGGCGGCGACATGGTGGGCCACACCGCCAACTTCCTGGCGACCGTCGTGGCAATCGAGAGCATCGACCTTGCGCTGAGCAGAATCAACCGTGCGGTCGCTGAGGCGCATGGCGTGCTCGTCGTGACCGCCGACCACGGCAACGCGGATGACAAGGTCGAACGTGATGCGGCCGGGAGTCCTCGGTACCGCGCGGACGGCACTCCGGTGTGGCGTACTGCTCACTCGCTCAACCCTGTGCCGTTCTACTTGTGCGATTACACCGGCCGAGCAATGGGGCTCGCCGAGGTAGACGGAGCTGGATTGGCCAACGTCGCTGCAACGCTGCTGGAGCTCCTCGGCTTCGTGCCGCCAACCGACTACGAACCAAGCCTCATCGTGGCGCCGTCGTGAGTGCAGCGCAGTGGGCCCGTTGTTCATCTGCGAGACACTTGTAGATCTATCAATTATGGTTGACTCATTCTGTGAAGAGTGAAATTGAGGCAGGGCACGTCGAACACGCGCTGTTAGCGCGGCTTGTGCGCGAACCGCTCGCATCGTTGTGCGATCACGACGATGCATGACGTCACCAACACGCAGGTGGTCGTCGACACATGAAGCTGCGTAACTACGTCCTCGTCACCGCCGGTTACTGGGTGTTCACCCTCACCGATGGTGCGCTACGGATGCTCGTGTTGCTTCACTTCAATGAGCTCGGCTACTCGCCGGTGGCGATCGCGTTCTTGTTCCTCGCGTACGAGTTCATGGGCATCCTCACCAACCTCCTCGGAGGTTGGGTGGGAGCCCGCACCGGTCTCAACCGCACTCTGGTGGCAGGCTTCGGGCTGCAGATGGTTGCCCTCGCTGCGCTCACCTTTGAGCAGCCGGCGTGGCAGCGTTGGGCGTCGGTGGCGTTCGTGATGACCATGCAGGCGCTGTCGGGCATCGCCAAGGACCTCACCAAGATGAGTTCGAAGAGCGCTGTCAAGACGGTGGCCGGCGACGGATCGCTGTTCCGCCTCGTGGCCATCCTCACCGGCTCGAAGAACGCGCTGAAGGGCGTCGGGTTCTTCCTCGGCGCCGCATTGCTCTCGTGGCTCGGTTATCACGGCGCGCTATGGGCGATGGTCGGTGCGCTGGCCGCCACGGTGGCGATGCTGCTCGTATTCCTGAATGAGGAGATCGGCCGATCGAAGAAGAAGTCGCCGCTGCGTTCTGTCCTTTCGAAGTCATCGGCGATCAACCGACTCTCCGCCGCACGGTTCTTCCTGTTCGGCGCCCGAGATATCTGGTTCGTTGTCGCGCTACCGGTGTTCCTCGCCGACAAACTCGGCTGGTCACACCAAGGAGTCGGCGGGTTCCTCGCAGCCTGGGTGATCGGCTACGGCATCGTGCAATCGTTCGCGCCGCGGATCCTCGCCCGGGGTGGGCGAGAGGTCGACGAGGTGAAAGCTGCCCAGCGCTGGGTGCTGATCCTCGCGGTGGTCTCCGTAACGATCGCAGTCTTCGTCGCCGTCGACGTAGGCAAGACCGCCGCCATCGTTGGCGGACTCATCGTGTTCGGCATCGTGTTCGCGATGAACTCGTCGTTGCACTCGTACCTCGTTCTTGCATTCGCAGACGACGATGAGGTAGCGCTCGATGTCGGCTTCTACTACTCCGCCAACGCCGCAGGACGCCTGATCGGCACCCTGCTGTCCGGTCTGCTCTACCTGTGGGGCGGACTGCCGGCAGCATTGTGGGGTTCGACTGCATTCGTGGTGTTCACCTGGCTGCTGGCGCTGCGCCTACCACCGATGCCAGACAATGTCAGCATCTCGCTCGCGACCGTCGATGTCGGCGACTGAGGGCCGACACCGACTCAGCCGGTGCCTCGTGATGACGACGTACACTCGTCTCATCGTGACGCTCGGATCGACGAGGTAATCCAACACGCAACCCCGATCGGTCGACCCATGAGAGCGATCGATCACGCGAAAGGAAGATCCCATGGCCGATGCTGAGGCCAACGATCTGGATGTGATCGTGATTGGGCTGGGTCCCGCTGGCGAGACCGTTGGTGGTTTGCTGGCCGAAGCCGGTCTCCGGGTGCTCGGAATCGAAGGTTCCTTGGTCGGCGGCGAGTGCCCCTACTGGGGGTGCGTTCCCAGCAAGATGATGATCCGTGCAGCGAACGCGCTGGCGGAGAGCCGACGCGTCGGTGAGTTGGCGGGTTCGGCAGTCACGACCGCCGATTGGGCGCCGGTTGCGCGACGCATCCGCGAACAAGCAACCGACAACTGGGACGACACGGTCGCGGTCGACCGATTTGTCGGCAAGGGCGGCATCTTTGTCCGAGGCTATGCAACCATCACGGGCCCGAGAGCGGTGACGGTGAACGGCGTTGCCTACCATGCGTCGCGCGGCATCGTCGTGACCACTGGGACGCTCGCAGCGGTTCCACCGATTCCTGGCCTGACCGACACCCCCTACTGGACGAATCACGACATCATCGAGATCGAGGAACTACCGAAGTCGCTGGTCATCCTCGGCGGTGGCCCGATCGGCGCCGAATTGGCCCAAGTGATGGCGCGATTCGGGGTGAGCGTCACCGTGATCGAAGGTCTCGATCGCTTGCTCCCGAAGCACGAACCCGAAGCCGGCGCGGTAATCGCTGAAGTCTTCGAAGCGGAAGGCATCGCAGTACGCACCGGGCAGTTCGCGTTGTCCGTCGCGTTTGCTGACGGACAGTTCACGGTGCAGATGCCCGATGGCGCCCAGATCCACGGCGACAAGCTGCTCGTGGCGGCCGGTCGGCGCACGTTCCTACGCGAACTCGGCGTGCAGGTGCTCGGCCTCGACCCCGGCGCCGCGTTCCTCGACGTCGACGACCGACAACGCGTGCAGGATGGTCTGTGGGCAGCGGGCGACATTGCCGGCGAGGGTCTGTTCACCCACCTCGCGATCCGTCAAGGCGCAGTCGTAGCCGCCGACATCCTCGGTAATGACCTCGAACCACTCAACCTCGCCGCACTGCCATCGGTGACCTTCACCGACCCCGAGGTCGGAGCCGTGGGGCTCACCGAGGCCGAGGCCCGCGAGCGGGGCATGAACATCGCGGTCGTATCCAAGTCGGTCGCACACATGGCGCGCGGCTGGCTGCACTCGGCTGGCAACGATGGCTTCGTCAAGCTGATCGTCGACACCGACCGCAACGTGCTCGTCGGCGCGACCTCGGCCGGCCCCGTCGGCGGTGAAGTACTCGGCCTGCTCACGCTCGCAGTACACGCCAAAATCCCGGTGGGAACGCTGCGTTCGATGATCTACGCGTACCCGACATTCCACAAAGGGGTTGAGGACGCGCTCAACGAACTCCCGTGACGACGATGACGAACGTGTCGGCGGGGCAGTCGCCGCGCACGCACACCGTCACATACAACCGCAATCGCACCCCCAACTGCACAGCCCATGCGGCCATTGCCAACATCGTCGACAATGTTGAGTCCAGAAGCCGTTCCCGGCGGCGGCAACGGCACGATCCGCGTGGGCGAGACGGAGATGCGCGACTGGGACGCTCATGAACTGGGACTTCGCCAGAGACAAGGTGGTACCTCACGTCGGGTGTACCTATGCTCAGTTCTAGATGACTCGTTCCCGTGTGCCCCGGCAACACCCGCCGGGCGCGCGCGTGGCTGTTCGCAGGCAGCCCCCTCCGTTGGGAGACCACGGCGAACCGATCGTCTCTGAACTCTTCAGTGTCGAACGCCTCGAACAACACGCCCGGTCGCTCGCCCTCGCCCAGCGGGTCGCGCTCAAACCTCACCGCGGAAAGTCGATCCAGCCTCGCATCGCTGACAACGGTCGCGTTCTGCTCGATTCGTACCGGCAGCTGGCCGGGGCGATCAAGGAGGAGGCATCGATCACGCCCGCCGCGGAATGGCTCGTCGACAACTTCCACATCGTGGACGAGCAGCTGCGCGAAATACGCGACGATTTGCCCAAGGATTACTATCGCGAGCTCCCCAAGCTGGTCGACGGGCATCTTGCGGGATACCCACGAGTGCTCGGATTGGCATGGGCTTACGTCGCGCACACCGACAGCCGCTTCGACCCGGAGAGCCTTTGCCGAATGGCATGCGCCTACCAGCAGGTCGAGCCGTTGACCATCGGCGAGCTGTGGGCCATTGCGATCAGTCTGCGCATCATTTTGGTGGAGAACCTCCGTCGTCTGGCGGAACGGATCGTCAGTTGTCGAGTGGCCCGACAGTCGGCGGACACGATCGCCGACGACTTGCTGGGCCTCGGTCAGGAGACTGCAGCGGCTGCGGCGGCGCTACTGCGTCGGCGTACCGCCGAGAACCTACCCACAGCCGGTCAGGTCCAGCTCTTCCAGCGCTTGCGCGATCAGGACCCTGCGGTCACGCCGATGCTCGGCTGGATGGAGGAGTTCCTCACGGGCCAGGGCACCACGGCTGAAGAGACCGTGCGCCACGAGCACCAAGTGCAGGCGGCGTTGAACGTCACGGTTCGCAACGCGATCACGAGCATGCGGCTCATCTCCTGGTTCGACTGGGCGGCGTTCGTGGAGAGCGTGAGCTTGGTCGATGGCGTCCTGCGGACGCACGGTTCTTTCGAGCAGATGGACTTCGCCTCAAGGGATCACTACCGCCACGCCGTCGAGGAGTTGGCGCGTGGATCAGGTTTGAGCGAGCTCGAAGTGGCCCGACGCGTGATGAGTGTGGCGGCGAGCCGCGACGGTCCACGCGGTGTCGACGCCTCCCGCGCGAAAGACCCTGGGTACCACCTCATCTCCTCGGGTCGGCAGGCGTTTGAGCGCGCACTCGGCGCGCATGTTCCTTTCGGCACGCGCGTGCGCCGAGCGTTGGCCGGTTCCACGCTCGTATACGTGGGCGCCGTGGGCCTTCTCACCGCGATGGTGCTCGCCGTCCCGCTCCTCATCGCGGATGCCGTCCACGGATTCGGCTCCGGGCTGTTGATCGTCGTCCTCGCGATCATCCCCGCCTCGGACGCAGCTATCGCACTGGTCGACCGTCTCGTGACGGTGATGTTCGGCCCGTCGACGCTGCCACGGATGGAGTTCGCCGACGGCGTGCCCACCGAATTCCGCACCCTCGTCGTCGTCCCGACCCTATTGACTAGCGAGGCAGAGGCCGAAGAACAGGTGGATCGTCTCGAGATCCACTACCTCGGGAACCGTGAAGGCGACGTCCGCTTCGCACTGCTTACCGACTGGCTAGACGCCCCGAACGAGGACGCACCCGGCGACGACGAGCTGCTCGCCACCGCGGTGGCGGCGATCGACCGCCTGAATGAGCGTCACGGCGAGGCCCCCGGCGGTGGTGCTCGATTCCTGCTCCTTCATCGGAAACGGCGCTGGAACGAAGCCGAGAAACGGTGGATGGGTCGGGAACGCAAGCGAGGCAAGCTTCACGACCTCAACGCTTTGCTCCGCGGCTCGACCACCACCGACATCCTGATCTCGGGGAGTCCTTCCTCCACGCCGCCCACGAATGTGCGCTACGTCGTCACCGTGGATTCCGACACTCGGCTCCCAAGGGGTGGCGTGGCGTCGCTCGTCGGCACGATCGTCCACCCGCTCAATAGGCCGAATTTCGACGAGCGCGTCGGACGCGTGGTGCAGGGGCACGGCATCCTCCAGCCGCGGATCACGCATACGATGCCGGCGGATCGGGAGGCGTCGCTGTTTCAACGGATGTCCTCCGGTTCGGCAGGGATCGATCCCTACGCGTCCGCGGTGTCCGATGTCTACCAGGACCTGTTCGGAGAGGGCAGCTACACCGGCAAGGGCATCTACGACATCGCCACGTTCGAACGCGCCATGGCGGGCCGCGTGCCCGACAACACGCTCCTCAGCCACGACCTGTTCGAGGGCACCTTCGCTCGTGCCGGGCTGGTGACCGACATTGAGTTGTTCGAGGAGTTCCCTTCCCACTACCTCGAGTCCACCGCTCGTCGGCATCGCTGGGCGCGAGGCGACTGGCAGCTCCTGCCATGGATCCTTGGT
>JAYTWP010000514.1:0-5160 GCA_043743395.1 Actinomycetota bacterium
CCAGACGCCAAGGATGACGCCGATGCAACCAGTGATCGCCAGCCCGACGTCGAAACCAATGGCGCGCACGCTGAGTCCGTGACGAGTACGCCGCCTGCGCGCGAGAGCGAGGGCGGCCACGATGCCGAGACACGCGAGCGCCGCTACGATCCAGCTCTTCCAGTCACCGAGCGATTGATCAGGAGCGCCACCGAGGTACTTGAACGTCGGGTCGATTGAGGACAGCGTCTGACCCTTGTGGCCGCCGGTGCGAAAGATGAGACCGCGCCACGTGAGGTACCCACCCAATGTGACGATGAACGCCGGCACACCGACATAGGCCACGATCGAGCCCTGCACGAAACCAATCAACGCTCCGAGCGCCAAACCGACGGCGAGGACGATGAGCCAGGTGTACCACTGGTGCGTCTTCAAGCTGTCGATGGTGACGTTCAGCCCGAGGAAGGAGATCTTGCCGTCGGACTGCACCACTGCCATGGTGTAACCGAGGAAGCCGAGTAATGAACCGACCGACAGGTCGATGTTGCGAGTGACGATGATCAGCACCATGCCCGTCGCCATGATCGCGATCGAGGTGCTCTGCACCGAGAGGTTCCACAGGTTACGCGAGGTGATGAACTTCCCGTGGGACATGATGTGGAAGCCGATCCAGATGACAGCGATCGCCACCACCATTCCGAACAGGCGCGTGTCCACGCCTGAGGTTTCGACAAATTCGCGCACGGACCGGGTCTTGCGGGCGCTCGCTTTGGACTCGACTGCAGGCTGTGCCTCAGTCATCATTCACCTCGTTCGGGATGTTCTTGACGAAGAATATGAATGCCCCCGCCCTGTGCGGGGCGGGGGCATTCATGAACACGTGAATTGCTATGCGATTACGCGCAGGCCTTGACCTTGGCGGCATCGACGCCCTTGCACAGTTCGTCCTTGGTGATCCACTTTGCGTCGAGCACCAAGTTGACGTTGTCCTGCTTGATGGGGGTCGGCGTGAGGATGATCGACGACACCTGGACTTTGCCCGGCGTGGTGAAGGCGGCCGTACCGGTCACCTTCGATGGGTCGGCGTCCTTGCAGAGTTGCATGGCTGCTTCGCCAGCGGCCTTGCCGAGTGCGCGGCCATCCTTCCAGACGTCTACGGTCTGCGTGCCGAGTGCGACCCGATTGAGGCCGGGCTTGTCGCCGTCCTGACCAGATACCGGGACCTTGCCTGCAAGACCCTGCGCCGTGAGCGCCGCGATCACGCCGCCGGCCATGCCGTCGTTTTCTGCGAGGACTGCGTCAACCTTGTTGCCCGACGCCGTCAGGAACTGCTCCATCTCGGTCTGTGCCTTGGCGGGATCCCAGTTGTCGGTGTAGGTCTCGCCGACGATCTTGATATCGCCCGACTTGACTGCTGCTCCGATGACTTCTTCCATGCCGCTGCGCAGGAAGTCTGCGTTGGCATCGGCCTTGTTGCCCTTGATGATGACGTAGTTGCCCTTTGGCACAGCAGCGAAGATCGCCTCTGCCTGAAGCTTGCCGACTTGCTTGTTGTCGAACGTGACGTAGAGGGCCTTCGAGTCCTCAATGAGACGGTCATATGCAACGACAGGCACGCCAGCCTTCGTTGCACTGGCGACTGCAGGCTTGATGGCGGTGCCATCCTGAGCGAGGATGATGACGACTTTGGCGCCTTGCGTGATGAGGTTCTCGACGTTGGTGGCCTGTGTCTCAGCCGACGACTTCGCGTCGTTCGAGATGTAGGAGCCGCCGCCGGCCGCGATTGCAGCCTTGATTGCGGGCTCGTCGAAACCGGCCCAGCGTGGTTCTTGGAAGTTGTTCCATGACACTCCGACCTTGCAGCCGCCACCAGCTGCGGTCGTGCCGCCAGCTGCTGTCGTACCGGCAGTTTGCTTCTTGTCTGATCCGCACGCGGCAAGCAGCAAACCTACGGCCATCGTGACTCCGGCTATTTGACGAAATCGCATTGTTTTCTCCTCTGTGGGGTCTCTCAAAGTCGGACTCGATCCGAACTCTTGAACATTACCGCGAAGACACCTCGCGAGTGAACATTGGAGAAACACTTCGTCCGCATGGTTCCGCCGCGCGCCAAATTTCTGGTGCTGCCATCTGCTCGGCCGGGTGGGTGTGGTTCAATGCGCTGGTGTCCTCCGAGTCGGCTGCTGCCCGTGCCTCGCGCCGTGCGAGCAACTCACTGTTGCGGCGGCGGGCGCCTGCGCTGATCGCGCTGGTCGGCGTTGGCGCGCTCGGGTTGCCGGCCTGCGGAGGCGCCCAGTCAGGCAGTGCTGCCCGCGCCCTCGCCGCGCCGCGGTTCGTCGAGGAAGCGCGAGCGGCGGGGATCGACCACAAGTACAGCGGGGGCTTTGAGTTCTTCGTCGGCGGCGGCGTGGCCGCGTTCGACTGCAACGACGATGGTCGCCCTGAGCTGTACTTCGCCGGAGGCAGCGCACCGGCAGGGCTCTACCTGAATGACAGCGCAATCGGCGGCGCGTTTCATTTTGCCAAACAAGAGTCACCGGTCACGGACCTGACCTCGGTCACCGGCGCGTACCCGATCGACGTCGACAGTGATGGCCACATCGATCTCATGGTTCTGCGACGCGGCGGCAATGTGCTGTTGCGCGGGCTCGGCGACTGCCGCTTCGAAGCAGCGAACGAACAGTTCAGCTTCGACGGCGGAAACGGTTGGACCACCGCGTTCAGCGCCACCTGGGAGGCGCCGAACACATTGCCGACGTTGGCCGTTGGCAACTACCTCATTGGCAACACATACGACTGCGACGCCAGCCAACTCGTCCGCCCGAATGCGGCAGGCTCGGCCTATGCATCTCCGATCGCGCTGGCGCCGGGCTATTGCACGCTGTCGATGCTGTTCAGCGATTGGAACCGTTCGGGCCACAGCGATTTACGGGTGTCCAACGATCGTCACTATTACGGCGACGTTGGGCAGGAGCAGTTGTGGCGCATCGGGTCGTCAGCGGAACCAAAGCAGTACACCGAGGCCGAGGGGTGGCGTCGGCTACAGGTGGCGGGCATGGGTATCGCCAGCCGCGACCTGACTGGGGATGGGTATCCCGAGGTGTTCCTCACGAGCCAGGCGGACAACAAGTTGCAAACACTCGACGCCGGGCCAGCGCACCCAACGTATCGCGACATCGCACTCAAGCGTGGTGTCATCGCGCAGCGCCCGTTTGTCGGCGACGACGTGCTTCCCTCGACCGCGTGGCACCCCGAGTTCGACGACGTGAACAACGATGGCTTGATCGATCTATTCGTCAGCAAGGGCAATGTCGACGCCCAGCCAGATCAGGCGATGGCCGACCCCAGCAACCTGTTCCTCGGCCAGGCAGACGGTGCGTTTGTCGAGGGCGCCGAGGCAGCAGGCATCGTGAGTTTCGACAAAGCGCGAGGCGCCGCGCTCGTAGATCTCAACCTCGACGGATTGCTCGACCTTGTTGTGGTGAATCGCGAAGCCAACGTCAAAGTGTGGCACAACGTCGGCAGCGGTGATGCCAACAAGCCGGAGGCTATGGGCCACTGGCTCGCCGTGAGGTTGGTGCAAGACGCGCCGAATGTCAACGCAATCGGCGCCTGGCTCGATGTACAGATCGGGGATCGCACGTTGCAGCGAGAGGTCACCATCGGCGGCGGTCATGTGAGCGGGCAACTCGGCTGGCTGCACACCGGCCTCGGCACCGCTGATAGTGCCAAGGTTCGCGTTCACTGGCCGAGCGGCGAGATCGGAGCGTGGATGCCGGTTGGTGCCGACCAGTTCGTGACGGTCAAGCGAGGCGCCACCCAAGTAACACCGTGGGCGCCGGGCAGCCCCCCTCAAGTAAGTCCCCTCAAGTAGTCCCCTCAAGTAGTCAGCTCGGCGACATTCAGCCAGCGTTGGCCCGTCGCCCGGCGAACGACAAACGTGGTGGCGAACGGCGACGACTTGCGCGTCTGTAGATGCCCCGCGGCGTTGTAGGTTTCTGTGATCGCAGTACCTCGTGACTGGAAGCCGAGGCTGAGGCCTGTCTGCCTGCCGAAGGGGACCAGCAGCGTCAGGTTGACGCTTTCGATCTGGTATCGGTGAATGATGGTCGTGCCCGTATCGACGGCGACATTGAGCCGGCTCTGCATCTCCTTGAGCCGATCACCATGATCGACGGCAGTGAGGATGGTCGCGTCTCGCCTCAGCAGGGCCTGATTCTCGAGTTCGAGGTTCTCGGCAAGCGTGAGCAGGATCGCCTGTGCTCCTGAACCGACGATCTCGTGGTTCCAATCCAAGACGCCCTGCTCGACGGAGATCTTCGGCAGGGTCGCTGGGTCAATGTTCTGAGGCATGCGCCCGGCGATGTCATCAGCGCCAGAGCCCACCACATCGCGAGCCGGGCTTCCGGCGGCGACGACGCCACCCCCGATGACGACGATTGCTGCGCCGATCAGCCCGATGCGGGTAACTCGACCGATGATCCCGCTGCCAGCCTCACCACCGGTCGCGAGGCCGGTCACGAACCTTCCAATCCGGTCTTCCGGCGATTCGGGCGCAGGCACCAGTCGGTCGATGATCGGCCGGAGCGCGCACACGAGGACCAGGCCACCAAGCAGCGCGATCTTGGTCCCGAACTCGGTGGTTTGCGGCGCCATCAAGACAACCGAGATCACAGCGACGAGCAGGCCGAACAGTACGCGCCCGACGCGCCCGAGCGGCACCGTCTTCGGGTCGGTGATCATGAAGAACAGAAAGATCAGCAACTCGGGAGACGTGATGATCGAGCGCCAATAGTCGAAGCCACAAACTGGCGCGAATGCCCATCGCGCGGTCATGCAGTGTCCGGAGGCTGCGAGCAGTCCGAGGCCCGCCGCGAGAGAGATCCAGAAAGTCAGCGCAACGGCGAGCAGGCGGAGGCGCCGGGTGATCAACAACCCGCCAATCAGGATGACGGCGTACGCGGCGATCATGTAGTTGTTCAGCGGCGCCCACCAGAAGTCCAGTGGTTCGGCTCGCGTGCTGCCGAGGAGGAGGAACGCGATAACCAGTCCGAGGTTCGACGGGTTGAACAAGTGAGAGCCCCGATACCGAATGACGTACTTCGTCAGCAGCGAGAACGCAGCGATTGCGGCGAATACGTACCACGCGTGAAAGCTCCAGTGGTCGTTTCGCGGCGTCCC
>JAYTWP010000515.1:0-9135 GCA_043743395.1 Actinomycetota bacterium
CGCCAGGAGTTTTCAACGTCATCTGTGGCGACCGCGACACAGGCCGAGCGATGGTCGTTCACGACGTGCCCTCCATGGTTAGTATCACGGGTTCGGTGCGAGCCGGCATGGAGGTCGCCGAGGCTGCGTCTCACAGTCTCAAGCGTTTGCATCTCGAACTCGGCGGTAAAGCACCGGTGGTGGTGTTCGATGATGCCGATATCGACGCCGCAGTGGAAGGTATTTCTGGCGCCGGTTTCTTCAATGCCGGTCAGGACTGCACTGCAGCGACGAGGGTGCTCGTAGGTCCGGGTGTGTACGACGACTTCGTCGCTGCCCTCGGCGAAGCGGCGGCGGGCTTCAAGACGGGTATGCCCGATGACGACGACGTGAACTACGGACCGGTCAACAACGCCAACCAACTCGCGCGGGTCAGTGGCTTCCTCGACCGTGCCCCGGACCACGCCAACGTCGTGACGGGTGGGAGCCGAGTCGGCACATCGGGTTTCTTCTATGCGCCGACCGTCGTTGCCAACCTTCGCCAGAGCGACGAAATGGTGCAGAACGAAGTGTTCGGCCCCGTCATCACCGTTCAGAAGTTTTCCGACGAGGACGAAGCGGTGCGGTGGGCCAACGGTGTCGAGTACGGACTCGCATCGTCGGTGTGGACCCGCGATTTCGGACGGGCGATGCGGATGTCCAAGCGCCTTGACTTCGGTTGTGTCTGGATCAACACGCACATTCCGCTCGTCGCAGAAATGCCTCATGGCGGCTATAAGAAGAGTGGCTATGGCAAGGACCTCTCCGCATATGCGCTCGAGGACTACACGCGCATCAAGCACGTAATGGCCAACATCAACAGTTAGGTATTAACAGTTCGGTATTAACAGCTAGGCATTTCCGCGAGGATCTTCGAGCAGCCGCGCCTCTGCCGCAGTGATGGCGCGCTGCACGAGGTCTTCCACGTGTTGGACATCGATCCCCAACGCTTGACCGACGTGCATCGACCAGATCTCAGAGCGCAGGTTGTTCTCGAAGTCGAGGCGACTGCGAATGTCCGAGCGCGCTGCCTGGCGGTTCTGGCTGATCATCACGAACGTCGCCAGGAAAATCGCCTCGAGCGAGACGATCATCGTCAGCAGACCGAACGGGAACTTGTCGAATTGATAGTGGAGTCCCGCCAGTCCGATATTGCCCGCTACCCAAATGCCGAACCAGATCGCGTGGATGTAGACGAACTTCATTGACCCGGCGAATGCAGTAACGGTGTCGGCGACCGTGCCTTCGGCGCGGCGCAGCAGCGAAAACAACCTGCGTTCATCGAGCACTCGGAAGTGTTCGGGCTTACCGATCTGTCCATCCTCGATACCGTCGAAGAGGTCGATCACGCGGCACGCCTCGCAATCGACGTGAACGATGGGCGTTTGTTTCATGTCTTCCATATGACCTCGTCGGTGTGAGGCGCGTTCGCGCCGAGCTCTACTTCAGAATGTTCACGGCGCGGGCACCGACGAGCACGATCGTGGCCAGAGACGACAGTGATTGAAGCGACATCAATGCTTTGGCGCGCGTGGTGAGGGGAAGTGCGTCCGTCGGGCTGAACGCGGAGGAGTTCGTGAGCGAGATGTAGAGGTAGTCGAGAAACTTGGGTGCCCACGGTTTCGATGTCGATCCAGGATTCTCCATCTGCGTGAACCAGAAATCGGGTGCAGCGTGATCGACCTGGCAGCGTCGGATGGGGCCCCCTCGGTCGATCTCCCAGAACCACAACCCGAACGCAAGTACACCCGTGAACCACACGGACACGCCCGATGACGCGAGTGTGCGTCCGCTGACCGAGCTGCCCGTGCGCAGCAAGTGGCTGAGGAGAAGCGCGAGGGTGGTGCCGTTCGCTCCGATGAGCACGGCGATGAGGCCAAGTGACACGAATCGGACTTCACGTGACGTTTCGTCGAACTTCGTCGGGCTCACGATCAGCAACGTGATGAGCACGAGCCCCTCGACACCAGGGAGCAGCCACCATGGGCCCAGGGTCAGCTTGTCCGGCAGGCGTACCTGCAGCAGCATCGCCGCCAAGACAGCACACGCAGCCGGCCATCTGGTTTCGCCCGCCGACGGCAGGCCCCAGGCGTGCTCGTCGAGGGTGGGCTTGTTCGATGTCATCGAGATTGGAAGTCGTTCCAGGCGTTGGTGAACACGTTGACTAGTGTGTCACCGATGAAGGTGATCTCATCGGCACCGCACGTGAGCGGTGGCGCGAGAACCACGACCGGATCGGCTCGATCGTCGGCGCGACAGAACAGGCCTGCCTTGTAGAGCGCTGGGGACAGAACGCCGCGCAGCAGCCAGGTGCATTCTTCGTCGTTGAAGGTGGTTTTGCTGGCCTTGTCCTTGACGAGTTCGGCGACTCGGAAGTACCCGCAGCCGCGCACCTCGCCCACCATCGGCAACTGTGCGACGCGCTCCATGACGTCGTCGAAAAGGGCTTCGTTGCGACGAACGTTGCCGAGTAGGTCTTCACGTTCGATCAGGTCAATGTTCGCAAGCGCGACGGCGCAACTTACAGGGTGCCCGCCAAAGGTGAGTCCGTGCAGGAAGGCTTTGCCGTCTTCGAGAAATGGCGCAGCGAGACGATCACTCACGATCACTCCGCCCAATGGGGCGTACCCGCTGGTGACCCCTTTAGCGAAGATGATCATGTCTGGCTGATAGCCGAAGCGCTCGCAGCCGAACCAATATCCGAGTCGACCAAACCCGCAGATGACTTCGTCGCTCACCAAGAGCACGCCGTGCTTGTCGCAGATTTCGCGTACCCGCTGGAAGTAGCCGGGTGGAGGCACGAGGGCGCCACCGCTGTTCTGCACGGGTTCGAGGATCACGCATGCCACCGTGTCGGGCCCCTCCATCAGGATGCGTGTCTCGATGTCGTCGGCGCACGCCAATGTGCATGACCCTGCCTTCGCGCACAAGCCGCACCGATACTGGTTCGTGTTCACGACTTTCACAGTGCCGGGCAGTAGCGGCTCCCATGGGTTTTTGATCGCGGGAATGCCCGTGATCGATAGCGCGCCGAGTGTTGTGCCGTGGTACGCGTGATGACGGCTGATGACCTTGCGTCGCATTGGCTGGCCGATCGCGGTGAAATATTGGATTGCGAGTTTCCAAGCCGACTCCACCGCTTCGCCGCCACCGGTGGTGAAGAAGACTCGGTTCAAGTCGCCGGGGGCAAGACCTGCGAGACGCGCCGCGAGGCGAATTCCTGGCTCGTGTCCGAAACTCCAGAGCGGGAAGTAGGCAAGAGTCGCGGCTTGTCTGGTGGCGACGTCGGCCAACTCTTGGCGTCCGTGACCGACTTGCACGGTGAACAAACCGGACAGACCATCGAGCAACCGGTGACCGTTTTGGTCGTAGATGTAGTTTCCTTCGCCACGCGTGATGATCGGCATCGGTCCACGCTGAAACCCACTGAGTTGGGTGAAGTGACCCCAGAGGTGGCGCCGCGCCGCGTCCTGTAAGTCGATGTCGGCAATCCGGCCAAACTCGCTACTCAATGTGCACCCCATTCATAGGTTTGCTTGACGAGTGAGAGATAGATGAAGGTCTCGGTGTTGTACACGCCCGGCACGGCACGGATGCGGTTGGTCAGGTTCAGTAATGCAGAATCATCGGGCACCACGACTTCGCACATCAGGTCGAACGAACCGGCGGTCACGACCAGATACTCGATGTCGGGGAACTTCTCGAGGGCCGCAGCCTCTGACAACCCAATGGCTGTGCCGAGCTTCGTATACGAAATCCGGCCGTCCGTTTGGAGTTGTTCGATAATGGCGCGGTCGATGTCATCGACGTTGGGGACTTTGCGATCCATATACCTCCGATACTGCTCCTGCTGGCTTGTTTCAGCAAATGACACGGTTGTTCCACGGTTGTGAACCGCCGCGCCGGTGGTTTCTCCGGCTACGTGCAGCATGTCTACAATGTGGCTCTGAACACATCGGGGGGGAACTGAAAGTATGAGCCAAGACCGCGGAAGCGTCGAACTCGTCGACGTCACCAAGCGTTTCGGCTCGATGGTTGCCGTCGACAAACTCAATCTCGACATCAACGCGGGCGAGTTCTTGTCCCTGCTCGGCCCGAGCGGATGCGGTAAGACCACCACCCTGCGAATGCTGGCCGGTTTCGAGCAACCAGACGTTGGGTTCATTCGCATCAGCGGCGAGTTCGTGCAGGGCGTACCTCCGTACAAGCGTGACGTGAACACCGTGTTCCAGCAGTACGCGCTCTTCCCTCATATGAACGTGTCAGAAAACGTCGCTTACGGGCTCCGCCAACGGCACGTGCCCAAGAGCGAAATTGGTGTTCGCGTTGCCGAGGCGCTCGACATGGTGAAGATGAGCAAGCTCGCCGATCGTAAGCCGCGTCAAATGTCGGGCGGACAACAGCAGCGCGTTGCGCTCGCACGTGCGTTGGTGAACCGTCCCAGCGTGTTGCTGCTCGACGAGCCGCTCGGTGCGCTCGATCGCAAGTTGCGCGAGGAAATGCAGATCGAGCTGAAGTTGCTGCAGAGCCAACTCGGCATCACGTTCGTCTTTGTCACGCATGACCAAGAAGAAGCCATGGGCATGAGTGATCGCATTGCGATCATGCTCGATGGTCATGTCGAGCAACTTGCCGACCCCGAAACCGTATACGAGCGTCCCGCCTCGGCATTCGTCGCCGGATTCATCGGCCGCAACAACTTCTGGCGTGGCGTGTCCACCGGGCAGGGTGTACGCGCCAACGATGGCACCATCTTCGTGTCGTCCAACCCCGAGGTACGCGTGCCACAGGGAGAGGCAGCGCTCGCCGCGATTCGCCCGGAGTGCATAGAGCTCAGCAGTGTTGACCCCATGCTCTCGCACAACGTCATCGCCGGCACCGTGGCCGGCGTATCGCACTACGGCGACGTGTTGCAGTACGTGATTCGTACGCAGGAGCGCGACGTGCTTTCACTCCTGCCGCGCCAAGGCGCACCGCGTCTCGCTCCCGGCGATGCTGTGTGGTGCCACTGGCAAGCGGGCGAGGTCTTTGAGTTTTCCGCCGAGCAAGCAGATCTCGTGCTCCAGGATCCAGCCGAAGAAGCAGCGCTCGGCTAAGGCAATCGAGCCGACCAAATACAAGCCACGGTTCTTCAGAACCGGAACGGTCTTCAGAAAGGACCACAACAATGAGCATTCACGATGACACAACCCGAATTCTAATTTCGCAATCAGCCGCCCAGCGTCTCGCCGCGACCATCAATCGACGCCGTTTCCTGGCACTCAGCGGTGGCGCCGCAGCCGCAGCATTCTTGGCAGCGTGTGGCGGTTCGGGATCCGGCAAGAAGCTGAACATGTTCACTTGGGCTGAATACGACGACCCCAAGCTGCTCAAGGATTGGGGCAACATCAGCCTCACGATCTTCAACTCCAACGAGGAAGCGGTTCAAAAGCTGGTGCAGGGCGGCGGCTCATCGGGCTTCGACATGGTTGTCCCCACTGGCCCCTACATTCCCCAATTGGTCAAGGCTGGCCTGCTCGATGAACTCGACAAGACCAAGATCGCCAACTTCGCAAACCTCGATCCGCTGTACGCGAACCAGACATGGGATCCGAACAACGCGCACAGCGTGTGCAAGAACTGGGGCACCACCGGCTGGATCTACGACACAACCATCGTGAAGACCGAGATCAAGACGTGGGCCGACTTCATCAAGGTTGCTCAGACCGAGGCGAGTGGCAAGACCAGCATGCTCGATACGCCGCCGAACCTGTGTGGCACTTATTTCTGGGCAAATGGCATCCCCTGGACCACCGAAAAGACCGAGGACCTCGACGCCTGCGAGAAGTTCATGGTGAATGAATTCGCGTCGCACATCAAAGCATTCGACTCATACCCCGGCGTGAACCTCACCCAAGGCAACTACGCGCTCTCGCAGGTTTGGAACGGTGATGCACGACAGGGCCTGCTCGGCGTGAAGAGCGCGGGCGATGACCCGAAGCGCTATGTGTGGGGCATCGGTACCCCTGAAACAGAGTTGTGGATGGACAACTGGTGCATTCTGAAGAGCGCAAAAAACAAGGACAATGCCTACGACTTCATCAACTTCATCCTCGACCCCAAAAACAGCGTCAAGGACCTTAACTTCCACGGCTACAACACGGGAATCAAAGGTGTCGCTGACCTGGCCAAGGACATCGACTTCAAAGACATGGTCTTTTTCACCGACGCGCAAGTCGCCACGATGAAGTCGGGCGCGGTGAACAGTGCCCAGGATCGCCTCGTCAAGATCTACAGCAACGTGAAAGCAAAGGCCGGCGGCTGATCCATGGCAGCAACCTTGGGCGCGCAACCTCCACGGCAACGCACGTGGTTGCGCGCCCCGAAGTTCGCCCTCGCGATTCCATCGTTCGTGTGGTACGCGTTTTTGTTCATCGTTCCGGTGGCCTTGGTCGTCGTCAACAGTTTCGGCAAGAAGATCTCGGGTGCTCCCGGCAAGGTGGATCTCAGTTCGCCGAACCTCGATCGGTATCACGAGGTCGTCAGCGGTTCATTTCGTTCGTTGCTGAAGCAGACGATGTTTACATCGCTGCTCGGCACCACGTTGTGCCTCGTGATCAGCCTTCCCGTTGCGTACCTGCTCGCCTTCAAGGTTGGCCCAAAAGCCAAGACTGCAGTGCTCGCGTTGCTCATGGTTCCGTTCTTTGCGAACTTCTTGTTGCGCACTTTGGCGTGGCGGATCGTGCTGCAGCCCGAGGGCTTCTTGTCGCATTTCTTGCAGTCGGGTCATTGGTTCACGTTGGGTCAATCGTTGATGAGCGGACCGATCAACATCCTCGACACGCGCACCGCAGTGCAGATCGCAATCGTCTACAACTACTTACCGCTGATGATCTTCCCGTTGTGGGTCGCGCTTGATCGCGTCGAGTTGCACCTCCGCGAAGCATCGAAGGATCTCGGTGCAGATCGGCTCCGTACCTTCACCCAGGTGACCTTGCCGCTCGCCGGCCCGGGCATCGTGGCAGGTCTTATTCTTGTGTTCGTTCCGTTGTCGGGTGACTACGTCACCGCAGCCCTGCTCGGTGGGGCAAAGGGCAACATGATCGGTGCCGAGGTTGCCAATCAGTACTTCAGGGCACAAGACGCGGCATCGGGTTCGGCCATTGCGGTGTCGTTGATCATCTCGATCTTGCTCGTGCTCGGAGTGTTGGCGGCGTGCTTCTGGTTCATCTCGAAGCTGATGAAGCGAAATCGCGCCATCGTGGTGGTGCCCCGATGAAGAAGTATCTCTCGATCACGAGCGCGCTGGGCGTCTGGACAGCGGGAGTCATCGCCTTTTTGTTCATGCCGATTCTCTTCTTGATCGCGATGTCCTTCAATGACTTCAAGAGCATCTTCAAATGGACGAAATTCTCCACACGCTGGTGGGGACAAATGCTCGACAATGACAGCCTCACCAGTTCCGTTCGAGTATCCATCGAGGTTGCCGTCATCAGCACATTGCTCGCTTTGGTGCTGGGCACATTCGCTGGCCTCGCGCTGGCGCGCCGTCCTGGGAAGTGGACAGCTGGCTTCGTCGGCCTGATATTGCTGATTCTCGTCACGCCCGAGATTGTCGATGGCGCCGGACAATTGAGCTGGTTTGTTCGGCTCGGCGGCGCGTTCCGCGAGGGACTCACCCCGATCGTGCTTGTACATACCGTGTTCAGCTCCGCAGTGGTCACTCTCATCGTTCGGGCGCGCGTCGCAGGTCTCGATGCGCGACTCGAAGAGGCTGCGGCCGATCTCTTTGCCACCCCGGCACGCGCGTTTTGGCAAATCACACTGCCACTGGTGATGCCGGCGGTCCTTTCTGGCGGCATGCTCGCGTTCACGCTCAGTCTCGACAACGTGGTGTCGACCAGCTTCGTCAGCCCAGCCGGCATCACGACGTTCCCCAACTACGTCTTTGGTTTGTCGGGCGGCATCATTCGTCCCGAGGTTGCGGCGATGGCGACGTTGTTCATCGGCACCACGCTGCTCGCAGTAGCGATCGTGGCGGTCGTTCTGCGTCGTGGTGGTCAATCGGGCTCTGAAATCGCGGCCACCTTCACCGGCAACTGATTCGAGATCCGCCATACGCGTGGGTGGAGAGTGGCGAAACCGTTGCAGCGAGGCTTGTTGGGACGAGCTAGCGTTTGGGGATCATGCCAAGTACCAACGCGCCCCGTGTCGCGCTCGGGCCCTTATCCGCTCCTTCTTGGATGGCCGATGCCATCACGGCAGGCGGAGGTGAAGTTGTCGACCTTGCCGACGCCGATGCGCTGGTGTGGGCCGACGGGCAAGACCCGAATGCTCTTGCCGAGGTGTTGGCCGAGGCCGATCACATCCGTTGGGTGCAGTTGCCGTTCGCTGGGATCGAGACGCTTGCTCACCTCATCGAAGGCGATCGCGTGTGGACCTGTGGCAAGGGTGTGTACGCGGAACCCTGCGCCGAATTGGCGCTGTCGCTCGCACTCGCAGGTATGCGTGGTCTCGGCACATATGCCAGGTCCACATCGTGGAGCGAGCCTCGCGGCGCGAATCTCATCGGCGCGAACGTGACGATCCTCGGTGGCGGCGGTATTGCGCAGGCGCTCCTGAGGTTGCTCAAACCCTTCGAGTGTCACGTGACGGTGGTTCGCAACAACGTGCAAGACATGGACGGTGCCGACGTGGTGGTCGAACCCGATCAATATGCGCATTGCCTTCCCGGCGCCGACCTCGTCGTGCTCGCCCTGGCGCTCACCCCGGACACCGAGGGGATGATCTCGCGGAGCGAGCTCGAGATGATGGAGCCGCACGCATGGCTCGTCAACGTTGCCCGCGGACGACACATCGTGACCGACGACCTCGTCTGGGCCCTCGAGAACAACATCATCGGCGGGGCCGGCCTCGATGTCACGCATCCGGAACCGTTGCCCGAAGGCCATCCACTGTGGTCGTTACCGAACTGCATCATCACGCCACACGTAGGAAATACGCCGGAGATGGGTGTGCCATTGCTCGCCGCGCGGATCACGCACAACGTGAGCGTGTTTTCCCAGGGCGGAGAACTCGCAGGTCAGGTGTATCCCGAGCACGGATACTGAGCAGAACTCGATAATCGCCTAGCGTCGT
>JAYTWP010000516.1:0-6051 GCA_043743395.1 Actinomycetota bacterium
CACGCGTGGTCGCACAACTCCACCCTGGACAATCGCTTCCCTCACCTCGGCAACGCCGCAAGCAAGGTACGGATCAAGGACCAGTTGGGGCCACTCAAACCGTCGTTGTCCGTTAGGCCGCTCCTACGACGCGGATCGGACGTTCGAGCAGTTGCGGCTCGACTCTCCTCGATTCCACGGATGGTCCGCTCCGGTCCCAACCGAGGAACTCGAGGACCAACGTTGCGTCGTTCGTAGATCGAGGCGCCAGCTTGCGTTCGAGCAAGCCAGCGAATCGACGCTCGTGCGTCGAAATGATCAGTTGGCGCGAGGTTCGAAGGTGTCGACTCAAATCGGCGAAGCCAAGGACTGTTGGCGGTCGGGTCACCGAATGCTTCGAGTACTGCGCCGACACCTGCGGCGAACCACTCATCCTTCTGATCGCCATCGTGATCGTCGGCGCCGAGCCAGTGGTAACGAAGCTGCGGTTGCAATCCGTGGACCGATGCATCGTCGGTCCATTCGATACGCACATCGATGATGTCGGTGACGCCGGCCTTGACCTGAGGCCACACACCGTCGTCTTCACCTGCGTCCCCACGGTGCGAGCGTCCAATCCGGATGCAAGTCGGGGGGCTAGCACTACCAGTGCTCCGCGGCTAGCACCCTTTCATCTTGGGCTGTGATCGATTCCACTTGGCCTATGGTCGACACATCTCGCAAGCGCGTTTTCTTGAAGGACAGCTGATGTCGGCAGTGTGGATGTGGGTCCGAACAGAATGGCGGCAGCGGTGGGGTTCACTGCTCGCCCTCGCGTTGGTCGTGGCGATCGGAGGCGGAGCGACGCTTGCTCTCGCCGCTGGTGCTCGAAGAGCCGACACGGCGTTCGACCGCTTCTCGGCACGCACCGGTGCGGCGAACATCGTCATGTCGGAATTCGACGGCAGCGCGCCGCCAGCTGGCAACGCCGAGGCGAATCGACACCTGGAAATACTCGATCAGGCGCGCGCCATCGACGGTGTCGAAGCCACGCAGGTGCGACTGTTCATGGGAGCCTCACCCGATGTTGGCCAGGACACAAAGGGGTCAGCCAAAGGTCGACCGGGGGTAGAGGCATTCATCCAGGGATACGCATTCATCGATCCGATTCACCCACCGTTTCTCGTGGTAGCCGGCACACTGCCGGGTCCCGACGACGCCCAAGGTGTGGTGATCAACGAAGCGCACGCGCGGCAGATGGGCCTGACGATCGGGTCCGGCGTCGATTTCAATTCTGCAGCCGAGTCACAGTTTGTTGAGTGGGCGCAAAACGACGGTGTCGTCTCCAAGTACGAAGGGCCACGCTTTCACGCGGTCGTGCGCGCCATCACTCGAGACGTCTACGACGTTCTCACCGGCAACACCAACCCGAACTTGGCGATGATGCCCGGCATCTCACAAGCGGTGGGCGACCAGGTGGTGCAGTGCAAATGCTTTGTTGCCTTTCGGGTACGCCCTGACCGCCTCGAAGCAGTCCGAGCCCAACTGACACAGCTCTACGCTCCATATGGCCTTGTTGCACGGCCGCCCGACGATGCGAGCGGCGTGACCGATGCAATACGCGTGGAGGTGATCACGTTGTCGATAGCCGCTCTCGTCGCGGCGATTGCAACTCTGCTTGTCGCCGCTCAGTTCGCCGCACGAACGGCGACTGCCATTGCCACCCGACGCGACGCGTTACGCGGACTGGGCATGGTCAGCAACCAACGATTCGTCGGTGTATTGCTCATACTCGCGCCCGCCGTGTTGGTCGGTAGCTCGGTTGCGGCCATCGCGGCCTACGCCGGCAGCGGCTTGTTTCCACGAGGTCTGGCTCGCTCGGCCGAACCCGAGCCAGGGCTTCGTTTCGACGCTCAGATACTGATTGGCGGCGGTGTAGCGATTCTGGTGGCCGTTGCAGTCATTGCGCTGGCGGTCTCGCGGCACTCCAACCGGATCCATCGCCCACGCGTACAGCACCGTGCCTCCGGCTTCGTCCGTCTGTTCGGCAGTCATCCAACAAGCGTGTTCGGGGCACGCTTTGCCTCGGATCCGGTGGGAGGTCAGCGTTCACGCGGGGTCGCAATCGCTGCCATCAGTGGGATTGCGTTGGCTGCAGGCGGCGTGGTTGCGGTGGCGACCATCCAGAGTTCACGTAACGAAGCGCGAGCCAATCCGTCGATCTATGGCGCGCCAGGTGGGTACTACTTCAACGACAATGGCTCACAAGGAGCGCCGTTGGTGATCAAGGCTGCACTCGCTGAACCACAGGTCACAGCGGTGTCGCGAACCGTTGCGATGGACGACAAGACAACGGCTGCAATCGGACCACGCGGAGCCCAAACTCAGGTTCAGCCATTGGCGTTCGAACCGTTGCGTGGTGGGGCTCTTCCTCGGGTTGTCGCCGGATCAATGCCACGCGGGAATGACGAGTTGGCCCTCGGTATTGCGACAGCCCGCGAACTCGGCGCCAGCATCGGCGACCTCGTTTCCATCGACACCATTGCCGGGCAAACACGCCAACTGCGTGTCGTCGGCACGGTGATTTCATGGTCCGACTTCGATGCCGGCCACGCATTCATTGTCAGCAAGAACGCCGTCCTCGACCTGGCGTGTGAGAACGGCGTGGAAGCGGGATGCAATCTGATGGTCTCTGCATGGGCGAGCACCACTGACGCCGCTGCGAGGCAAGCGCTGCTGACTGCTGGCTTCATTGCGGTTATTCCGCCGACCAACCTCGACCGGCTGCAACAAGTTGGCAACATCCCGTGGTACCTTGCCGGCCTGCTGGTCGTGCTCGGTTTGGCCGGCATCGGCCACGCCCTGGCAACGGCGCTTCGCCGACGACGCAGTGACCTCGCCATCGGACGAGCCCTCGGTTGGCGACGCGGCCAAGCTGGGTCGGTGCTCATCTGGCAGGCGGCCCTCACAGGGCTGGTCGGTGCGGTGGTCGGGGTTGCTCTCGGTTTGGTTCTCGGCAGAGTGTTGTGGCGCGTGATCGCCAACAGCCTCGACATTGTCATTCGCCCGAGCGTTCCCATCGCCGCAGCAACTCTCGCAGTCGCCGGTCTGGTGGCTGCGTCGTTGTTGCTGGCCCTGCCGGCCTCTGCACGAGCGCGGCGTCTGCGAACCGCTGAGGCGCTGCATAGCGAATGACTGTGGCGTTCGCCTATTCGGCGCGCAACATGAGCGCAGCACGGGTACGCCCGGCGGACCAGGCCGGACCGAGCGCTGCCAGATTAGCGATCACGATCACAAAGAACACCGTTGCCAACATCGCCACGAGCGGCAACACAGGATCAGACACGATGCCAATGGTGTCGACCACACCTTTCCATACCAAACGTCCGACGGCGATCCCCAATGGGAGACCAACGACGAGACCGGGGAGCACCAACAACGTGGCGTGCCAAGCAACGCTGCCAGATACCTGAGCCCTGGTGAACCCAACAGTCTTGAGAATGCCGATCTGACGTCGTCCGCGACGCACCGAAAGCACCAACGCATGTATCAGCGCCGCTCCAGCGATGAACGAGACGATAAGAGCAAGCAGCACTGGCTGGCTCTTGATCAATCCGAGATTGCTGATCTGGGAGGGTGACCTCGGCTGGTCGAAGGTGGTCGGGAAGGCGGCGTGAAGCGCGGCAAGAGTGGCGGCACGGTCGACGTCTGCACCGATCCACACGGCATACGACGCTGGCCGCGTGGTGTCGCCTTTTTGTAACAGCAACGGAATCGTCGCGGGCACGACGAACGCGCCCTTGCCGGGTTGAGAACCCTCGATGCCATCGTTGACGACCACCTCGCCAACAACTTTTAAGTCGGCCCCTTGACTCGGATCACCGGGTGGTAAGTGCACCATGTCGCCGATGTCTACGCCGAGATCAGCCATGGTGCCACGGCCAAGGGCAACCTCTTTCGCCGCTGCGGGGACTCGACCGCGCGTGATGGTGGGTTCGGATGGTTCGCCGATCAGCGGCTCGAATCCGGTCAACGTGAAATCGTTTCCGCCCGGCCCGTCGTTGACGCTTTGAATTCCGGCCGCGCGGATACCTGGAATTGCCTCGAGGCGGCGTTGCGAGGCGGCGGCCTGTGCAGCGTTTGCATCGTTTCCAACGATGGCATCCCAGGTGGCGCCGTAGCGCGCAGGATGGTCGACCAAGTCGTTGTAGCTGGCTGTCAACGACCAGGCCGACATGCCGACCGTCGAGGCCAGCGCGACTGCGCCGATTGCCGAGCCGAGTGCAAGCCCTCCGGCCCGGCGAGAACCGGTCATTGCCAAGCCTGCCACGCCGGTGCTCGGCAACTTGCTGGCCAAGCGCGATGGTCGTCGTGTCGACTGGGACCTTGCTCGCCGCAGCGTTGCCACCGGCACGATCGCCGCCACCAGGACGACAGTGACAACGATTGGCAAACCCACCGCCAGCGTGAACCAGTCGGTGTGCAATCCCGGGAAGGGCTCAGCGGCGCGACCTACACCAATCGGCCCCAACGGAGAAAGGGCGATCGCCACAGCCATTGCGGTGATGGCGGCGCCGACGGCTATCACCGCGGAGCGCAGCGACTGAGATGACACCATGGTGTCCTTGGTCATGCCAATTGCGCCGAGCAAACTGGAGTCGCTCCATTCACGGCGCGCTTGGCGGGCAATGGCCTGGCCGACGAACACGGCGCTGGCGAGACCGACGAAGATTGCGAGCAGTTGGAAACTGCGTGCCTCGAGCGCGATCGCCTGACCCACCGTGCGATCTGGAAATGGTCCGACCGCTGGGTCAAAGCCTTTGAGCCGGTCTGGCCACTGTTTGACGAACGCGGCCTCGACATCGCCGACTGCCGCCCCCATGGCGAGTTTGATGGCGGCCCCGAGGCCGTAACGCGTGGCATTACCATCGATCTGCGCCCACCACGCTGGTCCGGCCTGGATGAGTCCACGATTGACGTACAGCGAACTATCACCCGACGACGCTGTGAGGTCGTTGGGATGCCGGACAACACCGACAACAGTGACCGTCGTGGGCGTGCCTGTGGGAGCAAAGGTGCCCTCACCGGCAGCATCAAACTCGTCGAGACCATACGGCGTGATGATCATCTGGTCGCCCAGCGCGAGGTGTCGCAGCTTCTGCTCTGATTCATTGACGACGACCTCAGAGGCAACCTTGGGATCGGCCAACCGACCAGCGACGACAATTGGATTGCCGAGCGGAATGAGAGCATCCTGATCAATGGCAACGACGATCAGTTCACGCGACCAATTCTGTGGATCGTCCTTTCGTGCGACGCCCGTGATCGCCAAGGTGTACCGACCGATCGCCTGAACGGCAGGCTGGGTACGCATGAACGCGAAGACATCGGCGTAGTCAAAGTCCGGACATGAAGGTGCCGAACTGCCGTCGGTGGGAGGCGGTGTGCCGTCTGGACAGGTGAACAGTGTCAACTCGCCGGCGTCTTCGAATGCCGTGAACCGTTCGAGTGACGAGGCGGTGCGCCGGGCTATCCCCCACAAACCGAGCGAAACCCCGCCTGCGAGTCCGGCAAACAACGCGAGCGCGACTGTCGCGCCGAGATGCCGTCGAATCAGGTTGCTGGCGCGCATTCGTGCAGCACTGCCCATCGTGTCAACGTATCAATGTGCTGCCACAGCACCGAGGGTGCCAACCGGTGAACCTCAGTGGTGCAGGCACCACTCAGGCTGGCGTCGCCCTGCTCGTGGGCAGCACGTTCTCGCCTGATTCGTGAACAACGCTGGCGCGACCGATGATCAGCGGATCGAGCCGACCAATTCGTTCGGTGTCTTGGTCGGCATACGGCAACTGATGCAAGACATAGCGTATTGCGTTGAGACGTGCCCGCTTCTTGCAGTCGGACTTCACAACGATCCACGGCGCGTCGAAGGTATCGGTGCGCGCGAACATCGTCTCTTTGGCCTTGGTGTAGTCATCCCACTTGTTGAGCGATGCCATATCGATTGGCGAGAGTTTCCACTGCTTGAGCGGATGCGTACGTCGCTTCTTGAAACGTCGCCGTTGTTCTTCACGGCTCACAGAGAACCAGAAC
>JAYTWP010000517.1:0-3604 GCA_043743395.1 Actinomycetota bacterium
GTTGAGCCTTTGGCATACACCGCGAGCACCTCGCCGTAGCGAACGCCGCGCATGTCGGAAATCAATCGTTGCGGTTGGTCACTGATCATGGGGTCGCCCTCGCGATGTTTGATGTTGCCTGTGTCGCGGTTATTATGGCAGTAGAAGTGACAAAACATCAAGTCATTCTTACCGTTTAGTGGAGAATGGCCGAGCGCTAGATTGCGCCTCCATGGGGATCACGAAATCGGCACGCCGCTCACGTCTGCCCGCGGCCGGAAGCGACGTCGACATCATGTGCCTGAACGTCGTCCGCCGACTGGCGCTCACTGCGATTCTGCTCGCAGGTTGCGCGTCTGAAGCGACGAGAACGTCCTCGGCGACTCGTCCGTCCGTCGGATCGACTGGCACGAGCCCGGGGAATCGCGCCGAGCACATCTCGTTCACTACTTCTGATGGAACCGTCATCGACTACATCCTGGTGGTCCCTCCGAATCGCCAGGTCGGAAAGCCGGGCAAGGTGCTGCTGGCATTTCCTCCCGGTGGGCAAGATCTCGATGTGACCCAGAAGTTGGTGGAGCAGAAATGGCGCCCCGAAGCGTTGGTGCGGGACTGGGTCGTGGTGTCTCCTGCCGCGCCGAGCACGGGACTGTACTTCTCCGACGCTTCGGCTCGGCTCGTTCCCGAGTTGCTCGACACAATCGCGGCCAAGTTTCCACCCGAGGGCGGTCGCTTCGATCTCGCCGGCGTCAGCAACGGCGGACTTTCTGCGTTCAGGGCGGCCCTGTCGTTCCCGGACCGCTTTCGTTCATTGGTGGTCTTCCCCGGCTATTCACCAGACGGCGGCAACGATCCGAAGCTCTCCAAATTGCGCGACATTGGCGTCAGCTTGTTCGTCGGTGGCGACGACTCCGGATGGCTCGATGAAAGCCGGGCAACGCAGCAGACGCTCGAGCAAATGCACTACACCGTCGAGTTGCATGTCGTCCCCGGTGAGGGACACATCATCGGTTCCCTCACCGGGGCGGCGCTCTTCGACGCGATCGCACGAGTTCGCAGCTGACACCGCGAGCCACGTGCTGCGTCAGTCGCCGCGGGCGGCAGCACTAGCGGCCTCGGTCAGGTCCTGATCGTTCGCCGACAGCAAGGCATCGATGTCACTGATCGCGTTGACTGTTGCGGCGTCAACAGCCGTCAACGCTGCAGCAGCGACAGGTGCGGCCGTCGCCGTCACCGTCGTTAGCTTCGCCGTCGGTGTTGTCGTGGGCTTTGTCGTGACGGCGGTGGCGATCGTGGTTGTGCTGGCTGCATCTGCTGCTACAGGTGCCGCAGCTGCTGTCACCGTTGTGGACGATGCGACGCCCGAAGCTGTGTCCAAAGGAGCGCTCGTCACTGCTCGACCCGGGGTGGACACCCCGGGCTCGGAGCCGCTCGATCGACCTCCGCAAGCGGTCAGGCTCAACAGCGCGATCACCGTGCCGCCGATCAGAAGGGTGCGAGCGACAGAGCGCAGCGGTGTGGTCGCGATGGTGGTGCTGCTCACTTCAGGCCTTCAGATCTGCGACGATGGCCTTGGCGTCGGCGAAGGCGGCTTTGAGGTCTTGATGCGCAGAGCGGATTGATGCGTCCGAGGGCTGGAGCACATCGTGGTTCGAGTTCCACTGCTCTGGGGCGAACGTCAGCTCGTTGTCGACTATGCCGTTCACGAGGCTGGTTGCTTCGGCGAGCTTGGTCTTCATGTCAGCAAGCTTGGCATTCGCGTCGGTGACGTCCTTGCCAGCGGCGGAGGCCTTCTGGATCGCGGCATCGAGCTTGATCGCGATGGCGTTGCCCTTGGCGACGAGGTTGCTTTCGCGGTCACCAACAATCGCCAGGTTCACTTGTGGGGCACGAAGGGCGAATACTCGAAACCCGGAATAGATACTGTCGCAATCCGACTTCAATGTTGCCACGTCGGTGTCGGCATCTATCTTGGCCTGGAGATCGGCGAGTCCTGATTTGCTCGCAGAAGTCATCGAAACGATCGTGCTGTGATGTGCCGTCGTGAGGTTCTTGGCAGCGTCTGACTTGTGCGTCAGCTTGTCGAGCTCCACTTGACGTTCGGCGATCGCTGCGTCACAGCGGGCCTTTGCAACGCTGAGGTCACCGGCCGATGCTGTACCGGCGAAGGTCAGGAGGCCGACGAGGCCGACTCCGACCACGGCAATGGTGTGCTTGCTGTTCATGTTGCTCCTTGGGTTGCTCCGGCGGTCGCCGGTTCTGTTGGGGCTCACGATGCGCCGAGCGCGTGAGCTGCCGATGGTCGATCTGTCAGGGAAGTGTGATGTCGTGACGACTGACCGAGCACCTCGCCGGTATCGCCGGGTGCTCCCTTGACCAATTCTTGATGGTCAGCGAGACTGCCGATGGCTGAGACTTCGAGCCGTGCAGAACCCAAGTATCGGATGACGCGCTCGCCACGCTGCACTGATTCTGCCGGCAAGAGCAACGTGCCGTGCCCGGACGTTCAGGATGCGAAAGCCTTACAAAGCAAGGATCTGCGAACCCCGAGCCGTGCGTTTGGCGTTGCGATGTCGTACGCACCGGTACCGCCAACGAGTCGATGGCCGTCGCTGCAAGACGAGCAGTAAGTCTTCAGGCGTAGGACCTTTGTACGCACCCCTCGCGGGAGAGGGTCCTGATCGGTAGTAGCACCAACGGATTATTGATTAGACGCGCACGCACAGTCACACTCAATCCAGGACGAGATCTCCAGCGCACGGCGGTCTTCTTGAGAGGTTGGACATCAAATGACTGATATGACGATGGATGAGAATCTGGTCAAGCGCCGGACAATTCTGAAGTTCGGAGCAGCAGGTGCAGCCGCACTTGCCGCCGGGCTCACTGCATCAGCGGTGGTGCCGGAACTCCGCAAGAAGGGCCTCATGTCAGCCGACGGCGTGTTCGACGCCGCGTCGATTGCATGGGCGGACTTGATCTATACCGAGGTGTTCCCGACGAGCCCTCTGATTCTGACACCCTTCATCGACCAGCTGCCTGTGCCGAAGGCCTTGGCTCCTGTCGACCCGCTGGTGTTTAAGGCGTGGCCGAAGCCGCCTGGCGGCGGCCTCGGCCAGCAGTGTTCGTTGGACAACGAGCAGCATCAGATCTGGCCCGGCCGCAGCGATGCCCCGGCCTCGCTCGCCCCTGTCCAGCCAATCGTGTACCAGATCAAGTGTCAGGTCAGCACGCATTCGTTCACCACGTCCGATGTTTTGCCGATCAACTCGAGCGGTCAGCCAACGATTTCCTTCGACGCCGGTGCGCCCGTCGCAGCCGGAACCGTTCGCCAGCTTCCCAAGAGCACGATCTATGGATTCAACGGTACGTTCCCCGGACCGATGATCAATGCCGAATATGGCAAGCCTGCGCTCGTGCGGTTCCAGAATCACCTCGACGAGAATCCGTTGAACCTCGACCGCCAGGACTTCGGGGCGCCGGATTGGTCCTTCTTGACTCACCTGCACAACGGCCACACGGCTCCCGAGAGCGACGGCAACCCTCACTACTCGATGAACGCTGGGCCCAAGCATCACGGCTACTTGCCCGGCATGTGGGTTGACAACCTGTATCTCAACTGGCCCGC
>JAYTWP010000518.1:0-2556 GCA_043743395.1 Actinomycetota bacterium
GCAATTGCGAGCGAAATGAGGTCACGCACATGAGCATGCCGTACTACGTGGCTCCAGAGCAGATCATGAAAGACCGAGCCGACTACGCGCGCAAGGGCATCGCCCGCGGACGCGCGATGGTCGGGTTGCGATACGACGGCGGAATCGCACTCGTCGCCGAGAACCCATCGAATACCTTGCGCAAGATCAGTGAGATTTATGATCGCATCGCGTTCGCCGGAGTCGGCAAGTACAACGAATTCGATCAGCTCAGAGTCGCCGGTGTCCGTGCCGCCGATCTCAAGGGATTCCAGTACAGCCGTGACGACGTTGATGCGCGCAGCCTCGCCAACGGCTACGCGCAAATGCTCGGCCAAATCTTCACGCACGAGATGAAGCCGATGGAGGTCGAGATTCTGGTCGCGGAGGTCGCCCACGACGACGTACCCGATCAGCTCTTCCACATTCTTTACGACGGCACGGTCATGGACGAGCGCCGGTTCAGCGTGCTCGGTGGCGATGCCGAAGCCATCTCCGCACGGTTGAACGAGTCATGGTCCGAAGGCCTGTCACTCGCGGCCTGCGTCAAGGCAGCTGTGGCTGCGCTCTCGGGCCCGGACCGTCAGCTCGCGGCCGACGACCTCGAGGTCGCCATCCTGGCCCGTGCGAGCGATCGACGTTGCTTTCACCGTTTGACCGACGCCGACGTTGCGGCACACCTCGCGGCCTGACGACAGCACACTGCGATGATCACGATCGATCTCAATAGTGATCTCGGCGGTGGTCTCTGGTATTGCTGCCTGTGGGGTGCTCCCGGTGATGGGCCTTGCGGGCTCGGCAGTATTGCGCCTCGCACTTGCCAACGGATTGCCCATAGTCACCGAAGGGTTTGTCGATCGCGCATACAACTCCGATGGCACGTTGGTGTCGCGCCTGTTGCCAGGCGCTGTGTTGCACGACGTACCGGCAATTGCGGCTCGTACCGTGCGCATGGTCACCGGTCACACCGTCACCGCCATCGATGGTTGCGAGATCGAGATCACCTTTGACTCATTGTGCGTGCACGGCGACACGGCAGAGGCAGTGCAGATCGCAACGGCGGTCCGCGAAGCGCTCGCAGCAGCAGGCGTGACGCTGCGGCACTTCGCTCGCTGAATTCCTCAACAGAATCTGCGCAACGCCTCTTGCAAAGCAACTGGGTTCGCTAGGTTGTCGTCAGTGGAGCGGCGAATCTACGGACTCGAGAACGAGTATGGCGTTACCTGCACCCTGCGCGGCCAACGTCGACTCAGCCCCGATGAAGTCGCCCGCTATCTGTTCCGTCGGGTGGTCAGCTGGGGCCGGAGCAGCAATGTGTTCCTGCAGAACGGCGCCCGCCTGTATCTCGACGTTGGATCGCACCCCGAATACGCCACCCCTGAATGCGATTCCCTGTACGACCTCGTCGTGCACGACAAAGCGGGGGAGCGCATTCTGGAGAGCCTCGTGGAGTCCGCCGAGCAACGACTGCGCGAAGAAGGAATTCGCGGCACTATCTATCTCTTCAAAAACAACACGGACTCGGCTGGCAACAGTTACGGCTGCCACGAGAACTATCTCACCAGCCGTCGCGACGATCTCGGCCACTACGCCGAAGTGCTGATCCCGTTCTTGGTGAGTCGGCAGATCTACACGGGCGCAGGCAAGGTGTTGCAGACCGCACGCGGACCGTTGTTCTCCATCGCCCAACGCGCGGAGCACATCTGGGAAGGCGTTTCGTCGGCCACGACGCGCAGCCGACCGATCATCAACACTCGCGACGAACCTCATGCCGACGCCGAGAAGTACCGGCGCCTCCATGTCATTGTGGGTGACAGCAACATGAGCGAGTACACCACCTTCGTCAAGGTCGGTGCCGCTGCGTGCATGTTGCGCATGGTCGAAGACCCACAGGTCGTGCTACGTGATATGACACTCGAGAACCCCATTCGGGCGATTCGCGAGATCAGTCACGACGTCACGTGCCGGCGCAAGGTGAAGCTCGCCAACGGGCGCGAGGTCAGCGCTCTCGATATCCAACGTGAGTATCTCGACCGGGCCCTTCGATATGCCGACACCAAGGGCTTCCCACCGCTCGAGCAGCGCGCCCTCGAGATGTGGGAGCACTGTGTCAGCACGATCGAGAACGATCCGCTCAAACTCGATCGCGAAGTCGATTGGGTCATCAAGTACAAGCTGATCGAGGCATATCGCGCCAAACACGATCTGTCGCTCGGCCATGCCCAGGTGCAACTTCTCGATCTGCAGTATCACGACGTCAGCCGTACGCGCAGCCCGTTCTACAAAATGCAAGATCGGGGCATGGTCGAACGCATGTGCAGCGACCAGGACATCGAAGCGGCCATCGACCTACCGCCGCAAACAACGCGAGCTCGACTCCGCGGCGAATTCATAAAACGAGCCAAGGAACGCAAGCGTGATTACACCGTTGATTGGGTGCATCTCAAGCTCAACGATCAGGCGCAACGAACCGTGTTGTGCAAAGACCCGTTCAAGAGCCGTGATGAACGTGTCGAGAAACTGATTGCCTCGCTCTGA
>JAYTWP010000519.1:0-1500 GCA_043743395.1 Actinomycetota bacterium
CTGCGCTCGAAACCAACTGCGGTGACCGACAGATCACAAATGGGGTCGGAGATGAAGGTGTCAAGGCCGAGCGACACAATCAACGTGCTCGGCCCAAATGCAGAAATGGCATCACACGCTCTGCCCAATGCCGCGACATATGCATCGTCGTCGGTGCGTGCGGCGAGTGGCACGTTGACATTCGTGCCCGCTCCCCTGCCTGCTCCGGTTTCGTCGGCGTACCCAATGGTGTAGGGATACGCACGCACTGGGTCACCGTGCAGAGATACGTACTGCACATCGTCGCGCTCGTAAAAGATCTCCTGCGTGCCATTGCCGTGGTGATAGTCGACATCGAGCACGGTCACCTTCGTGCCGGTCGTGGACGCAACGTGGTGCGCGGCGATCGCGGCATTGTTGAAAAAGCAGTAACCGCCGTAGAGCGTGCTGGTGGCGTGGTGACCCGGCGGTCGGCACAGCCCGTAGACAGATCGAGCGCCATCGAGAACGAACTGCGTAGCGCTCAACGCTGTGTCGACGGCTCCGAGGGCGGCGGTATACGTACCTGAAGTGAGTGGCGTCGTGGTCTCGAAGCACCACCAGCCGAGGCGGCCATTCACCGATTCCGGCTCACGCCCGGCCGACATGCCATTACGCAACGCTGGCCGGTAAAAGACATCGGGCATGACATCGGCCATCGGCCCAACCGCTTCTTGATACTCGGCCCACGCGCTGGACAAGAACCGCAGCAGCCCCGGATCGTGAACGGCCTCAATGGGCGACGTACCCCACGATGTCGGCGACACGATTTCGAAGCGGTCATCGCCCCGAAGTGCTGCATGAATGACCTCGGCCCGGGCAGCGTGCTCCCATGGCGGCACCATCCCAGATTGCTCGATGCTTGTCTTGGGATCGTGGAGCAGATGCGCCTCCGTGTACACAACCTTCATGTGCACATCGTGGCAGAAACGAGTGATTCGAGCATCAACCTATGACTGCAGAACTCTGCCTACGACGCGAACAAGTCGAGTTCTTCGTTGAGGTACAACTCGCGACACTTCGCCCGTTGCAGCTTGCCCGACGACGTCTTGGGCAGCGTGCCCGCCTTCACCAACATCACATCGCGAGGTGGCAATCCGCAAACCTCGATGGTGCGATGGTGAATCGCTTCGCGCACTGACAGCGGCTCCTCGGTGCGCACCTCGGCGACCACGATCACGGTCTCTTTGCCCTTGTACCCCTCGATACCGAACGCGATGACATTGCCGGCGCGGACACCATCGAGACCGCCGACAGCGCGCTCGATGTCTTCGGGGAACACGTTGCGACCTCCGACGATGATCACGTCCTTGATACGCCCGCAGAGCACCAACTCGCCGTCCAACATATATCCGAGGTCACCTGTGCAGAGCCATCCGTCGAAGAACATCGCGGCGGTGGCATCGGGCCGCTTGTAGTAACCGGGCGTGACCGAGGTCCCACGAATCAGCAATTCGCCAACGTGGCGTTCGGGAAGTTCTT
>JAYTWP010000520.1:0-3205 GCA_043743395.1 Actinomycetota bacterium
GGAACGTGCCGAACCCGGCGACCAGCCGTTCGACGAACACACTCTCGTCGGTGATCGAGAACAGCGGGTTGGTGTCGCGTTCATGCTCAAGGGTGGAGGTGCGCTGCGAGGCACCTGGCGCCGAGCAGAACGACCCGGCCCCATGCGTCGGGTACACCGCAAGCCCGCCGGGTAACTCATCGAAGCGTCGCAACGCGACGAACATCTCATGGGCGAGCGGCACGGCGAGGTCTGGCCCGCACAGGTCGGTTCGTCCGACCGTGCCGACCATCAGCGAGCCGCCGGAGAACAACGCCACCGGTGTGCCATGGTCGACCAGCAGGTAGGCGTGATGGTCGGGCGTGTGCCCCGGCGTCGCCAGCGCAACCAATTCCAGACCCTCGGTGAGGGCGACGTGCTCGTGATCGTGAACCGGCCGGTGCGGCGACTCGAGGCGCGAGGCCGCCGGAGCGATGAACGTTGCGCCGGTCCGGGCGGCGAGTGCCGGGCTGCCGGTCACGTAGTCGGCGTGCGAATGCGTGTCCAAGGTCCACACCAGCCGAAGGCCCAACGCCGTGGCGAGGCACTCCTGGGCGGTGGGGAACCGGGGTGGATCGACGATCGCTGCTGTGCCGTCGCCGAGGTCGATCACATACGACGAGTGGCCCAGGCCCTCGTCGACGAACTCATGGACACGCACGCGGCCTCCTCAAAAGGTAACTTGAATAGTCGCAACGATGACGTTATGTTGTCAAGTAGATCTTTGAACACGGAGGCAGCGGTGGGAGATCGAGGCAAGAAGGACGCACTGTTCGACGGGTTCGCCGACGTTGCCAAGGCGCTCGGCAACGGTCGCCGGGCCGAACTGATCGACATCCTCGTCCAAGGTGAACGCCACGTCGACGAGCTCGCCAGCGAGATCGACCAGAGCGTCGCCAACACGTCATTCCATCTCCGTACCCTCGCCACCGTCGGTCTCGTCACGACCCGCCGCGACGGCAACCGCATCTACTACCGGCTCGCATCCGAACAGGTCGCCTCATTGTGGGCATCGCTGCGGTTGGTTGCCGTCACCCACCATGACGCGATCGACGATCTCGCCAGCGCCTACCTCGGACACCGCGATGACCTCGAACAGATAGGCCGCGACGACCTCGCCCGGCGTCTCGCCGATGGCGACGTGATCGTCATCGACGTCCGTCCAGATGCCGAGTACGCCGCCGGCCACATCGCCGGCGCGGTCTCGATCCCGATCGAACAACTCGCTCGCCGGCTTCGCAGCCTGCCAGCGGGTGTCGATGTCGTCGCCTACTGCCGCGGCCCGTACTGCGTGTTCGCCGACGAAGCCGTCCAACTCCTCCGCCGTCGCGGGCGCCACGCCCGCCGCCTCGAGGACGGCTTCCCCGAATGGCGCAACGCCCGCCTCCCGATCGAGTCCAGCGCTACCGAGGAGATCACGCCATGAACACTCGTCATTCTGCAAGGCCCCGCCTACGGCGACGAACGCGCCTACAACGGCCTCCGCCTCGCCGGCAACCTCGTCAAACGCGACGACGTCACCGTCAAGATCTTCTGCTTCGCCGACGCAGTCGGCTGCGCGATCACCAACCAACAACTCCCCAACGGCTACTACCACCTCGACCGGATGCTCACGTCTGCCGCCCACCACGGCGCCGAGATCGGACTCTGCGGCAGTTGCATGGATGCCCGCGGAATCGCCCCGGCGATGCTCATCCCGGACGCCCACCGGTCCAGCCTCGACGAGGTCACCGACTGGACGCTGTGGGCCGACAAGGCGATCACGTTCTGAACACCGATGATCACCGTCGAATCGCCGTCACGTTGGATCGCTCCAGCCGGCGCGTACGACACGTGGTTCGACCGGCCTTGGGGACGCCATGCGACAGCGATCGAGCACCGGATGCTGCTTGATGCGGCGGGCCCCATCTCCCGGCGAGTGGTCCTTGACGCAGGCTGTGGCCCCGGTCGGTTCATGTGTCGCCTCGAATCCGAGGGCGCCGCCGTGATCGGCGTCGACCGCGACCCCGACGCGCTCGCCATCGCCGCCACCCGCACGGCAGGCGCGCTTCTGCTCGGCGATACCCACCAACTACCCCTCCCGGACGGATCAGTCGACGTCGCGTTCGCGGTCACCGTCTGCGAGTTCACCGCTGCCCCGGCTCGTGTGTTCGCCGAACTGGCCCGCGTGACGAGACCCGGAGGGCGGGTTGTGGTTGGCTCGCTCAACCGGAACAGCCCATGGGGCTGGTGGAACCGCCGGCAGTTCACCAAGCCTCCGTGGAACACGGCCCGATTCCTCGACCGCCGCGCGCTTGCGAACCTCGGCGCCCATCACGGGCGCTGCCGGTTCAGCGCAGGGTTGTACGCACCTGGCGCCCTGCCGATGCTCGAGCGGTGGTCGCCGATCCTTGAAGGGCTTGGCCGTCGCCTCGCACTCCGGCTCGGTGCGTTCAAAATCCTCACCATCGACATACCTCCGACGGGGTCTGACGCCGCGCAGCGGAGCGCATCGCAATGAGCACTGCCCAGGCCATGCCTGTCGCAGGCGAGGTCCTTGCCGTGTGCGCCCACCCCGACGACGAGAGTTTCGGCCTCGGCGCGATCATCTCGACGCTCGTCGACCAGGGAGCGTCAATCGACCTGGTGTGTCTCACCCGTGGCGAGGCATCCACACTCGGGGCTTCGATCGGCGATCTTGCCGCAGCGCGGTGCAGCGAGCTGGCGGCGGCGGCCACCGCGCTGGGCATCAACGCGGTTCACCAGTTCGACCATCCCGACGGAGGACTGTCCACAATCGACATCGGACTCCTCGCCCCAGCCATCCAGCCGCTCGCCGCCGACAGCGACCTACTGCTGGTGTTCGACGAAGGAGGCATCACCGGCCACCCCGACCACATCCACGCCACTGCCGCAGCAATCACGGTCGCCGACCAACTCGACTTGCCCGTGCTTGCATGGACCCTCTACCTACGGGTCGCCGACACCCTCAACACCGAGTTCAACGGCCGCTTCGTCGGGCGAACCGATGACGAGATCGATATCCGGCTCCCGGTCAACCGCGACCGGCAGCGGGACGCGATTCGACGCC
The DNA here is from genome assembly GCA_043743395.1 of Actinomycetota bacterium. Lineage (GTDB taxonomy): Bacteria > Actinomycetota > Acidimicrobiia > Acidimicrobiales > Ilumatobacteraceae > WLMZ01. The sequence continues at coordinate 3,089 of JAYTWP010000520.1, forward strand.
ACAACAGCCAACTCACTTCCAACCCCGTCCCAGAACGTCGCCTCGCGCTCACCGGCGACACCGAACCGCTGCGGTTCCTTCGACGATCCCAGCGACCACGCTGCATGACCCATCATG
>JAYTWP010000521.1:0-5773 GCA_043743395.1 Actinomycetota bacterium
CACAGCGGCAGGCTATTTCACGGGGCGAGTGGCGTGATCACGCGCTGGCGATCGCGGCGCCATCGGTTTGGGACCGCTAAAACGTGCTGCGATGCGATGAACGCGGTGGGTCGGATCGCGCTTGAGAACCCGCTCGGTCGTTGCCACCTGCACCTTGAACACGAAGTACTTCGCGATCTCAACACACACGAGATACACCACGACGAAGGCGAGGAGCACCAAAAAGAAGGTGATCGGTAGTGGGCCAAAACCAAGCGTGCCATTCAGAGGGCTCTGTGGGATGAACACCCCGATCGCCACCACGGTGAACACTGAGATCAGCAGTGGTTTGGAGGGCCTACTTCGAAAGAACGGAACCCGCCGAGTGCGGATCACGAACACGATGAGCGTCTGCGTCGCGAGCGATTCAACGAACCAACCCGATCGAAATTCTGGCGCCTTGGCATGGAAGACCCAGAGCATCACGGCGAAGGTCGCGAAGTCGAACAACGAACTGATCGGGCCGAAACGGATCATGAATCGGCGGATGAAACCAATGTCCCAGTGCGAAGGGCGAGCGAGTTGTTCTTCGTCGACCCGATCGGTCGGGATCGTCATCTGGCTCGCGTCGTACAGCAAATTGTTGAGCAGGATCTGGAACGGCAGCATCGGCAAGAACGGTAAGAACGCTGCAGCAACTGTCACGCTGAACATGTTTCCAAAGTTCGATGAAGTACCCATCAGCACGTACTTGATGGTGTTGGCAAAAATTCGCCGACCCTCTTCCACGCCGTCGGCGAGGACATCGAGATCGCGTTCGAGCAAGATGATGTCGGCCGCATCCTTCGCGACATCGGTGCCCGAATCTACTGAGATGCCGACGTCGGCGTGGTGCAATGCAAGCGCATCGTTGACACCGTCGCCCAAGAACGCGACAGCTGATCCCGCACGACGTTGGGCGCTGAGGATGCGGGCCTTTTGCTCGGGGCTGACTCGGGCGAAGATGGACGCATTGGTGACCGCGACGGTGAGCGCCGCGTCATCGAGGTCATCGAGTTCTATGCCGGTCAGCGTTCCTGACGACTCGACACCGAGGGCGCGACACACGGTCTCGGCCACCTCCGCGTTGTCGCCCGTGACGATCTTGACCGTGATGCCGAGACCGGCCAACCGCGCGATTGAACCCGCCGCCGATGCTTTGGGTTGATCGAGAAACGAGAGATAACCAACAAGGTGGAGGTCGTGCTCGTCGGCGCTGGTGATATCGGTGAGTTCGGGCGCGTTGCGGGTCGCGAGAGCCACGACACGACTGCCCGCCTCGAACGCGTCCTGCAAGAGTTTGCGAGCTGCGTCAGAGACGTCGACACAGTGCTCGAGCACCGACTCCGGTGCCCCCTTGACGACGAGCAGGCGCGCGGTGCCGTCTTCGATGAGCACCGACGCGCAACGTCGATCGTGGTCGAACGGCACGGTGCCCAAGAGGCGCACGGCGTGCGTATCGATGTCGGTCGCGCCAGGAACCTGCCAGAGCGCGACATCGATCGGGTTGCCACCCACTGCAACCCCGTCGGACACCGACGCCTCATTGCAGATGAGGGCCAGTCGAAAGAGTTCGTCCCTGCTCTCGCCGTTCGTCGTGATGCTCTTCTCGAAGCTGATGCGACCTTCGGTGAGGGTGCCTGTCTTGTCGGTGAACAAGACATCGATGTCACCGAGGTCCTCGATGCAGACCAACCGTTTGACGAGCACCTTCTTTTGCGCAAGACGGCGCGAACCCGTGGCCAAGCTGGTCGAGACAACAGCGGGCAACAACTGCGGTGTGATGCCAACGGCAACCGCAAGTGAGAACAGCACGGCATCGATCACCGGTCGCCCGAGCGACACATTGACCACGAAGATCGTCACGCTCAACACGCCGGCAACGATCGCGAGTAACCCCGAAAAACGCGTGAGCCCGCGCTGAAACTCGGTCTGTGGGTGACGCTCGCCCAAGCCAACGGCAATGCGACCGAACTGCGTAAACCGACCGGTGGCCACCACTACAGCGTCGGCCGAACCCTCATGCACGACGGTGCCCATGAACAGACACGACGACAGGTCTGCAATCGCGAGGTCGGCATCGACCGGCGCCGGGTTCTTCTCCGCCGGCACCGACTCACCCGTCAGGATCGACTCATCACATTCCAGATTGCTGGCCGTGAGCAGGCGGACATCGGCGGGCACGATCGAGCCGATCCCCAAACGCACAACGTCGCCGGGTACGAGTTGTGTGACCTCAACGCTCGTTGGTTCGCCGTCGCGAACGACAGTGACAAGGTGGCGGATGTCTTCGTGCAGCGCCGCGGCCGCGCGCTCGGCGCGGAACTCGTTGGCGAAACCCAACCCGACCGACACCGTGATGATGACACCGATGATCGAGGCATCGGTTGCCTCGCCCACGAACGCCGACACCATGGCGGCGGCGAGGAGCAGCCACAACAACGGACTGCTCACTTGGCGAATCAGGACCGTGAACGCACTGATGTGATGCGAGCGGACCACGTTGGGACCGAAGGTAGTCAGTCGCTGCGTGACCTCGGCCGCGTGCAGGCCGTCGACACTCGTTCCTAGCGCGGTCATTGTCTGATCCGCCGAGAGCGCCGACGCGTGTTCGATCGTCAGCCCCACCTCGTCAGCAGGCTTCAACTCGTTGTGAGGCACAGCGCCGGAGGACACGCCCATCAATCTAGGGACGTCGCTGCGCTGCGGTGTGCGCTAGGGACGGCGGCCCATCGCGTCGAGCAGGCGAGTCTGCAGCGGTGCATCGTCGGCGACGCTGCCACTGGGGCCTTCGCCGAAGATGCCGATGGTGCCAATGAAGGGGAGCATCGGCTGGAGGTTCTGCCACTCCACCGCGACCACGTCTGCGTCCAGCGTCTCGTCCACGCCGATCGACTGTGCGAGATCCCAAGAGTGCACGAGCAGATCGCCGACACGGAACTCGAGCAGTTGCGCGCCGGAAACGTCCATCGCCGGGTGATGAACCGTGAGCTCGAGCGCACCCTCCTCGGCGAATGCCGCGGCTTGCTCGGCAATCGACGCCTTGATCGCATTTAGCGGACTCTCGCCGACCTCGATCGTGTGCAGCACGGCGGCGGACATCGTGCTACCGGCCGGCCGCCGACGCCGACTCAGTCGTTCCAGCTGAACCTGTACACATTGGTCTCGCGGTTCGGATCAGAAACCGGCGCGAGGCTCAGCTGGCGGTAACTCGGCAGCGTCAGCCTGATCGCGGAGTCGACCCGTCGCCAGTTTGTTGGTACGCAGGTCGTCCACTGAGACGAAGGGAACCTCGACGCCGCCGATCGAGAACGCGACCCGGTTCACGAAAGCCTTCTCGAACGTCAGGCCGTCGGCGAAGGTCAGAAGGTCGATGCGTTGCGGTTCGCGGCCCAACTGGACGACCACACCAACCTCCTCGAAGTCTTCGGGCGTCAAGCCGAGGCCACCGAAACCGAACTCCTCGAGCGCAGCGACGACCCGCGCCGCATTCGCTGGGTCAGTCCACACCCACACGTCGAGGTCCTTCGTGTAGCGCGGGTGACCGTGCGCCGCGAGCGCATAGCCACCGACGATCAAAAAGCGGACATCATGCGCGACGAACGATCGCAAGAACTCTTGGAAGTCGGGGTTCAGTTCCATGGGCCCACCCGTGATGCTCTCGCCGGAGTTCTTCGACCATATCGATGCGTTCCTGCACTGGTCGGGTAAGCCAGTACCGCCACGGCTCGTCTGGCTCACCGGCTCTCTTTCGAGTCACGACACGATCGACCGACGTCATACGGCAACTCTACCGACCCGTGTCCTTGAGAACAGCGCGACACAACTCAACGGAGCAGGACGCGAGGCGAGGCCGACTCAGTCGTCCCAGATGAACCGGTAGACATTGGTCTCGCGCGCTACGAAACCGAGCCGCTGATACAGGCGATTGGCAACCTCACGCGAGGGCCGCGACGTGAGGTCCACGGTCTTCGCGCCCTTCGATCTGGCAAGGTCGAGCGCGAACGTGTTCAGAGCATCGCCGACCCCACGACCGCGCGCCGCATCGTCGACGACAACGTCTTCGATCCATGCGCGAACACCAGTAGGGATACGGAAAACGACAAGCGTGAGCGAGCCGAGGATGTCGGCCCCATCGCGAGCAATGAGCAGGTCGGTCGCAGGCGACTCGATCATTTCGCTCAGCTCAGCGGCACCGGGCGGCGGTGACGACTTCGAGAGCTGAGGGATGAGATGGGCGAATGCCTGCACGAGCGCTGGCGTCACTTCAGTGGCGATCTCGATGGTCACGGTCACAGCATCCGACCTTACCGGCGATCGAAGTTCGTCACAGTGCCCTCACCCATCAGCGCGGGCAACGCAACTAAGGTGGCCCCATGTTGAACGAGCCGCGATTCACCCACATCGCGCTTCCGGTGGACGACATCACAACGTCCGTCGAGTGGTACGAGCGATACACACCGCTGCGCGCTATCGACCTCCGCCATGACAAGGACGGCGATGCGGCGTGGTTGTGTCATCCCGAGCCCGCCGATCACCCATTCATCATCGTGTTGGTCAGCCTCGAGGCAACTCGTGGCGAGCCGCACGGCCAGCTCGGCCCGTTCGGTCACCTCGGCATCGAACTGCCGACCCGTGAGGCCGTTGATGCAATGGCGATGCTCGGGCGCGCCGATGGTTGCCTCGCTTGGGAGCCGGCCCAGTGGCCCGCACCCGTGGGCTACGTGTGCGCGCTCACCGATCCCGATGGCAACGTCGTCGAATTCAGTTTCGACCAAGGTGTCTACGCGAAGGTCCGCGAGGTACTCGGTTCGCCCGCTGGCGAATAGAGCAACGGGTGCACCTAATTTGAGCGGATGAGTTCAGCCACGCTGTCCGTGCTTGCCCGCAAACTCGGTTCGGTTCTCGAGCCGCTCACGGGCCAGGTGTACTTCTCACCGGAATGCCACGAGAACTACACGCGGTTCGGCTTCGATCCAAGTCCCGGTCTCGCCAATGGCGTTGCCTTGCCCGACGGGCCTGCGTACTTCACGAGCCGCGGCAGCGTGTTGGGTCAGGTGCCCGGGCATGTCGTTGCTGCGGCGTTCGCTGTGTTCAATCCCGATGTTGTCGTGCCGTGCGTTGCACTCGGGTGGAGCCGCACCAACGCTGCGACAATTTGCGCCGCGCGCGATGCCGGTGCGATCGCGCAGCTTGTGCGTCTGCTGGGTGAAGCCCCTGCGGGCATCGAGCGTGTCAATGAACTTCTGGCGCGCGCCGTCGAGCCGCTTCGCCCTGAGGGCCGACCACTGTACGCGGGATTGCAATCGTTGGCGATGCCGGATTCGGCGATCGGAACGATGTGGCGAATGGGCGACATGCTGCGCGAGTACCGCGGCGACAGTCACACCGCGTCTTGGATCAGTCAGGACATCAACGCCACCCAGATCGGCTTGCTCAGCGAACTGTATTGGGGCCTCCCGATGCGCTCGTACAGCCGCACGAGGGCGTGGACGGGCGCACACTTCCACGCAGCGCTCGAGTCGCTGCAGTCGCGGGGCCTCGTTACACCCGTTGGTTTTACGGATGCTGGCAGAGCGTTGCGCGAATCGATCGAGACCCACACCGATGCGCAGATGGCCGGCGCCATCACCGCGCTGGGAGATGACATCGACGAACTGTTCTCCATTCTCGAACCGTGGGGCGCAACGGTGCGAGCAGGGTTCGGATACCTCAGCTCTGGCCCGCACGACCTCGCCAATCAAGCATCACGACT
>JAYTWP010000522.1:0-5275 GCA_043743395.1 Actinomycetota bacterium
TTCACGAGGGCACTGAAGTACGTCGAGAAGATTGATGCGCGGGCCGTCGTGCCGAGCGCGGGACCACCGTGCTTTCTCGACCCAGAACTGTTCCAGTTCAATATGATCACTGGCGACGAGCTCAGCATCTTTCCCGATCAGATCGCATTCATCAAACGGCTGCGCACTGCGAATCGCATTGGGCTGCTCGCTATTCCGGGTACCGAGATCGACATCACGGCGCAGGGTTGCACAGTCCACCACCCGATGGCTGACGCCGAGGTCGAGGCGATCTTCACCCACAAACTGGAATATCTCAAGGCGTACCAAGCCGACTGGATGCCGTGGCTGCAGCAACACAAATTGACGTGGCACCCACCAACCACGAACCTGCTAGACACCCTCATTTCGTGGTGGGAACCGCTGCTCGCGATGGCTCCAACGTTGGCGCAGGCAGTCGGCGCCAAATGCCTCATGCGTTTGGGGGATGTGAACGTCCTCATCGACTTTCCGGCGGGCCAAGTTCGCGAGTTCGCAGGAGAGCCGTACAGCTTCCGGTTCGACATTCAGCGCGAATTGGTCGAGACGGTCGTTGCTGATCGTGCTGTCGACTGGAGCAACGCTTTGTTCTTGTCGTGTCGCTTTCGCGCATGGCGCGAGGGCGCGTTCAACGAATACCTCTACAACTTCTTCAAGAGTCTGTCCGTTGAGCGCATGCGCCGAGCCGAGGCCGAGGCGCGTCGCAAGCTGGACCCGCCTGATGGTTCGGAGGAGATCGAACTCGGCGGCTACATCATGGAGCGCGCCTGCCCACACCGACAGGCCGACCTCACCGTGTTCGGCGAGGTCGAAGGGACCACACTGCTGTGCACGCTGCACGGTTGGCGTTTCGACCTCGAGACAGGTGAGTGCCTGACAGCATCCGATCGACATCTTCGGGTACGGCGCGCGGACAACACGAACAACCCAGCCCTTCCGGCCTAACGAGCGTTCGCTTTACTGACCGCGCAACGAGAGCGTGTACCCGAACCGATACGTGCCCGCGGCAAGCGTGTATTGAGCAAGCACATCGGGTCCACAGCTCGCTGTCCCTAAACCGCGATGAGCCGCATCGAGACACACCACAAGACCGACGCTGCGCGTGAGTTCACTGTTGTGAGCCGCCGCGTACAACTGCGTCGGTGTGTAGTGGGTGGCAGAGCAGTGCAGCGGATTGCTGCCAACAACGTCGATACGCACCACACGCCCACGGCGGTCGATGCACTCGAACCAACGGCAGTCGGTACGCAGTCCGAACTCCTGCGGCACCAGATACGGCAAAGGATCAACGGCCTGACGCCACACCTCACGCATCGCGCTCGACTTTCGATCGGGGTAGTTCTCATGTGGCCCGCGACCGAACCACCGGACCGTTTCGAACCCACGCGGTAGCTGAAACATGACACCGACTCGGGGAAGATCGCTGAGATCATCGGGGACGTGGACGACGTGCTGATACGTGACGGACTTGTCGTCGTTCACGAATCTGTCGACCTGGTGATCGACCAGATCCTCGGCGGGTCGGTTGTCGAGTCCGACATGTAGCCACCGACCGAGGGCCGGCCCTGCGACGCGCCGACGCAGTACATGATCCTGCATCAGCTTGAAACCATCGTTGTCGACCGCCGCGCGCCACAAGTTGAGGGTGACGGGCTGTGTCATCAGGCGCTCTATAGGAGTGATCGGCGCGTCCAGCTGACCCGATGGTTTCGGTGGGCGCGGCCGTCGTGCGGAACGCACCTCGACCTGATCCCAACTCGCGAGATGGCCTTCGCCAGCCCATGGAGTGTCGCTGCGCAGCAGCCACCGAACCGAAAATGCGATGTCATGATTTCCGACAGGAATCGAGCACGGCAGAGGAACCGTGATCGATTGATGCGGCGCACAGCTCGCCAGCCCGAGTTCACCTTCTTGAGCGACGGCGCCATCGACGTGAAGACTCCAGACCGCACGCAGATCCGACAGATCACTGAACGACTGCCGATTGGCGATCGCGATGGTGGTTGCGCGCCGGCCCGCCGTCACGGTGACCGGGCGATAGACCCACGCCACTTCGCGCATGGCCGGGTGCGGAACGAGATCAGCCGACACCAATCCGTCGGCCACAAAATTGCCATCGTTCGGGTAGTCGCCGAACAAACCCCCGTACGCGAAACGCTGTCGGCCGTCGGACAGTCGCTGGAGCAGGCCGTGATCCTTCCACTCCCAAAGAAAACCGCCCTGCAGTCCTGGTGTCGTCGTGATCGCGGCCCAGTAATCGGCCAGCGAACCATTCGAGTTGCCCATCGCGTGGCTGTACTCGCACATGATCAGTGGACGATCACCGAGGTTGTCGCGCCCGTAGGCCACGATCGCGTCGATCGGCGGATACATCGGGCACACCACATCAGTGGCAGCTCGGCCGCCCTCGGCCCAACCGGCGTGGAACGACGCACCCTCGTAGTGCAACAACCGCGACGAGTCGTGGTGCCGAATCCAACTCGCAAGCGCATCGTGATTCGCGCCGTAACCGCTCTCGTTGCCCAGCGACCACATGATGATCGACGGGTGATTCACATCGCGTTCGACCATGCGCGATCCGCGTGCGAGCCACGCTGAGCGATAACGATCGTCGTTGCACAGCGATGTGTTGTACGCGTGGCTTTCGATGTTGGCTTCGTCGACTACATACAAGCCGAGTTCGTCGCAGAGGTCGAGCAGCCGCGGATCGTTGGGGTAATGGGACGTGCGCACTGCGTTGATGTTGTGCTGCTTCATCAGCAGCAGGTCGGCGCGCATGTCGTCGACCGTGACCGCCTTGCCTCGTGTCGGATGATGGTCGTGCCGATTCACACCGAAGATCCACACCGGTTGATCATTGACGAGAACTTGCCGACTACGCACCTCCACATGTCGAAATCCGACGAGTTGCGAATGCACTTCGGTCACGAATCCATCGGGCGACATGAGTTCGGCAATCACTCGATATCGGTTGGGGTGCTCGGCGGACCACGGGGCGACATCGGCGATCTCGAATAACGCCGACGCCACGTGGCCCTTGAAGATGTAGGCCCGGGCGAAGCCATGAGGCACCTTGGCGACCACCGGCTTGCACACGCGCTTACCCACCAGGGATTCGAGCGAGGTTCGCACCGTCCAGCCAGGAGCGGGACCCTCGGCAAACTCGATGGTGGACGACACGGTCAGCAGACCGGCACCCGTTGCCATGTTCAGATCGGCGTCGCAGCGAACGTTGGCGACTCGGGTCGCGGCACGTGACTCGATGAAGACCTCGCGATGCAGACCCGCCATCCACCACTGATCCTGATCTTCGACATAGCTGTTCGCGCTGTAGCGCACGACCGCGACGGCAATCGTGTTGCGCCCGACGACGAGATGGTCGGTGACGTCGTACTCGCTCGCCAGCCGACTGTCGGTGCCGTAGCCGACGAAGGAGCCGTTGACATACAACGCATGGACACTCTCCGCGCCGCCAACATGCAGAACCACTCGACGTCCGCGAAGCCAAGCCGTGGACACCTGCACCGAGCGTCGGTAGACACCCGTCGGGTTGCGGTCGGGTAGGCGCGGAGGCGGCCCCGGAAATGGCATCTGCACGTTGGTGTAATGAGGAAAATCACCCGTGTCTTGCATTGTCCAGTTGCCGGGCACAACAACCGCTTGCCACGACTCTGTATTGCAGTGGGCACTTGTCACCGTGGACGGCACTGCATCGGGTGTGTCGAAGAGCCGCAGTTTCCACGAACCATTGAGACTGCGCCACCATCTCGAGGCCACACGTTCTCCCACCCGCGCGGTCTTGACATCGGCATACGCCACGCCCGGGACCCGCATCGGCAGTCGGGCGAGGGCAACGACATTCGGATCTGTCCATGGCCTGAGCAGGCCGATTACATCGAGCACGACGCCGAGTCTTTCATCTCCCCACGGCGAACCGCGCGCTCAGGCGTGTACCCAGACCGCCATCTTCATCGGCATGATGTTGTTGTCCCAGATGAAGTCCATTGCCGGCACGCTGATCCGAACACATCCGTGTGATGCGGGGTAGTTCGGGATGTTGTTGGAGCCATGCACCGCGATGCCGCCATGGAAGTACTTGGGCCGGTAGATCTGGCCGAGGTCACCTTCCCACCAACCCGTGGGACGTTCGCGGTCGACCTTCCACATCCCGTCGGGGGTGAGCGCAACGCCAGTGATGTTCGGCGCGCCGGGAGAGTTCTTGTCGGGCTCGTTGAACGGCAGACCGTTGCCAGTGGATGCGTTGAAGACGAATTGCGTGATGCCTTCGACGACGACGAAGAGCAACTGACGCGCCTTGTCGACTTCGATGAGTGTGCCCGTGTCGGCTGTGCCGTGCGCCTTGATCTCGAGTGTCGTCATGACGGCGGCCGTGTTCTCGTCGACCAGTCCGGTGGCTTCAATGCCTGCGTACTTCTGGAAGGCCATTACCGCCTGCTTCGTGGTGATGCCGTACTTCCCATCGCCGCCAGCGTTCCAGAAGCCCAACTGCTGGAGACGAAGTTGCACAACGGCGGTATTCGGCCCATCGGTCTTGCCGACCACAGGAACTGGTGTGCCAAACGCGCCGACGTTGATGATGTTGGCCGGAAGCGTGGTGGTGGGTACTTCGGTGGTTGTCGGCACCTCGGTCACAGGAGTGGTCTCCGTGGATGGCGGTGGGTCAGTCGCCGCTGTCGTCCCGGCCGCGATCGCCGAACTGACACTGGGAGCAAGGGTGCCCGAGATCACGGGTGTCAACGAGACTGTTTCGCTGGGCGGTGCACCGGCAGATGTTCTTGGAGACGTGCAGGCATTGAGCGCAAGGGCTGTCATGACGACGCCGGCAACGAGCATCGTCTGCGATCGTCGTGAGCGAGGCGGCCAGGTCATGTGAGGCGAGACTCGCAGCCACCAACGCGGTTGAATTCAGCGCGACGCAGAGATTTGATGCTCAAGACTAACGCTTCGCGAGACCAATCGGCGGTCGGTTACTAGGCTCGGTCTCAGTCGAGGTATGCGGGTAACTCGCACCAGATTGTGAGGGCGTATTTGACCCCCGACAGCAGTTGGTTGGTCTGATGAGGATGAGTGACCAACGATGGCCAAGCAATCACTGAGCCAACCGGTACTGCACTGTTGGTGACTCCCTGCAGCGGAAATTCGAGAGCTGCGCCGACATAGTCGTCGTTGAGTTTGATGGATGCCGACACCTGCGCGACATCGTGGTGGATACGCAGGGACTCCTGTTCGCCCAACG
>JAYTWP010000523.1:0-1518 GCA_043743395.1 Actinomycetota bacterium
CGCTTCGCGCTCGGTATTGGGAGCGAACCTCGTGAAGGTTCGCAGGGGTATTGTTCGGATCAGGGGGATTTTGATGACCGGTACACGCACTCTCCGAGAGAAGGCATGATGGCGCGCCCGTTCCGTTTCGGAGTGCAGAGCTACGCCCCCGAGTCAGCAGCGCAGTGGCGCGCGCAGGCTCGGCGCGCCGAGGAACTCGGATTCTCCACGTTCAGCGTGGCTGATCACGTCATCGGGCCGGGTCCGGCGCTGAAGCCAACAAATCATCCGGTTCAGACGATCGCGGCCATTCCCGCGATGGCCGTCGCGGCGGAGGCCACCAGCACGATCCGCATCGGTTCACGGGTGTTGTGTAACGACTATCGCAACCCGGTGATGCTCGCCAAAGAACTGGCGACACTCGATTTCTTCTCCGACGGAAGACTCGAACTTGGACTCGGCGCAGGTTGGCTCGAGAACGAATACAACGCGATCGGTGTGCCATTCGATTCGGCAGGCATCCGTCTCGATCGGCTTGAGGAAACCATCACCTTGCTGCGCGCGGCCTTTGCCGACGGTGAGATCAATCAATCGGGTACGCACGTTCACGCCGTTGGTTTCGAGGCGGTGCCCAAGCCCGTGCAGCAACCTGCCCCACCACTCATGATCGGCGGCGGGTCGCCGCGAGTGTTGGCAATCGCAGGCCGCGTGGCCGACATCGTGAGTCTCAACTTCGACAACTCGTCCGGCCGCCTCGGTCCAGAGGGCATGCAGTCGTCGACCGCAGAACTGACGGCCGAGAAGATCTCATGGATCGAGCGTGCCGCTGGTGACCGCTTTGCCGATATCGAGCTCGAGATCGGTGCCTACTTCACCATCGTCACCGACGACGCGACCACGGCCTCGAAGATGGCGGCGATGTTCGGTCTGGGTGCGGACGACTTCGCCACGCATCCTCACGCGTTGATCGGTTCGGTTGACTCGATCATCGACCAACTCATCGATCGTCGAGAGCGCTATGGCATCAGCTATGTGACATTTCCCGCGTCTGCGATGGAAGCCGTCGCCCCAATCGTCGCCCGCTTGGCGAACCAGTGAACGGAGCGTCATGAGCACCAATCTGTCTACCTTCAACCCCTTCGATCCTGAGACGTTGCAGTGTCCGTTTCCGCACTACGCGGAGATGCGCGCCAGCGACCCGGTGCACTTCGTGGAGCAGTTCGGCGTGCACATGGTCACGCGACATGACTTGGTGATGGAGGTCCTGCGCGACCCGCAGACCTATTCATCGAAGTTCGGCCCGACGAGCATGCCGTTAGCCTCCGCCGACCGTCACCAGATGATGGACGTGATCGCCGAGGGCTACCCCCGCGTGGCCACCATGCTCACCGCAGATCTACCCGAGCACACGCGCTATCGACGGCTCGTGTCCAAGGCCTTTCATCCTGCGGCAATTGCCGCGCTCGAGCCGGTGATTCGGCGCGTTGCTGTCCAGGCAATCGATTCGTGGATCGACCGCGGCGCTATCGAGTTCGTGCG
>JAYTWP010000524.1:0-3620 GCA_043743395.1 Actinomycetota bacterium
CGACCGCCGTTACACCGACGCCGTAGAGCTGGACCAGCCGATCTTGGCGGCCGCGTGGGGACGACCATCTGTGGCCCCGTTGTTCCGACCCACCAGCCCCGCAATCGCCGCTGTCCTCGTTGCCGGAGTCAGTGGAGCGCTCGTGATCAGCCCGCTGTGGGGAGCCATCTGCGCCGGTATCGCAGCACTCTGTTGTGTCGTCCTGAGACGACCGCACCTCCTCGGTGTCGCAGCCATCGCGATCGCTACCTATATCGGCGCAGTCATGCTGCATCGAGTTCGCGCCAACCATCCCTTCGTCAACGCCGGCTGGCCCGGTGTCTTCGACGATCTTCATCGCCCAGGACTCGCCGTGATCGTTCTTGTTCTCGCAGGCATCTCAACGCGACGTAGCTCAGTAGATACCGCCAGTCGCTAACGTGTGGTCCACTGTGTCTGCGCAACCTCGCCCCTGTCTCACCGCCGTCGTACCGTGCTACAACGAGCAAGCCACGATCTTGACGTTGCTCGAGCGTGTCTGCGCGTCACCCTGGATCCACGAGGTCATCGTCGTCGATGATGGATCCACCGACAACACGCGAGAACTCCTCGGCACGGTCACTGATTCCCGAATTCGGGTGATCCTGCAACCACGCAACCAAGGCAAAGGCGCAGCGTTGCGCACAGGCTTCGCGGCGGCGTCGGGCGACTACGTCGTCGTCCAAGACGCCGACCTGGAATACGACCCAGCCGAATACGGCGAACTGCTCGAACCACTCGAGGCCGGCGTTGCCGATGTCGTCTACGGATCGCGCTTTCTCGGTGGTCGGCCTCACCGCGTGCTGTACTTCTGGCACTCACTCGGCAATCGGCTGCTCACACTGCTCTCGAACATGTTCACCGACCTCAACCTGTCCGACATGGAAACGTGCTACAAGGCATTCAAGCGAGAAGTCATCCAGTCGATCGTGATCGAAGAAGATCGGTTTGGTTTCGAGCCAGAGGTCACGGCCAAGCTCGCGCGTGGACAATGGCAGATCTTCGAGGTCGGCATCTCATACGCCGGGCGCACGTACGCCGAGGGCAAGAAGATCGGCTGGCGCGATGGAGTGAGAGCCGTGGTATGCATTGTGCGATACTCGAGTATTAGCCAACGAAAGAGGGCACGCAGCTAACAATTGCGACCTAGCGTCTTGGGCAACGACACGAACTACTCACTCTGTGCCGGGGGGCAAAGTGCAAGACGTACAGCGGGGTTACTTTCCCGCTCTTGATGGGCTACGAGCCCTCGCCGTAGTCGCGGTGCTGCTGTTCCATGGCGGGCATCTCAGTGGCGGATTCCTCGGTGTCGACACGTTCTTCGTGATCTCCGGATTCCTCATCACCGGACTGCTCCTGCGTGAGGTCGAACTCACGGGAACGGTCCGGCTCGGCGCGTTTTGGGCACGCCGTGCGCGCCGCTTGTTGCCAGCACTTGCATTGATGGTGAGCGCGGTCACCCTGTGGAGCGTCGGCTTTGGCACACCATCAGAACGGCTCGCACTGCACGCCGACTCGCTCTGGAGCCTCTCGTTCTTGATGAACTGGCACGAGGTCACCTCGGCCCACGACTATTGGTCCTCGTTTGCCCTCCAGTCGCCGCTCACCCACTTGTGGAGCCTTGCCGTCGAGGAGCAGTTCTACCTCGTGTGGCCATTGACCGCGCTGGCCATTGCGGTGTGGGCGCGGCGCCCGCACCGGGCGATGTTCGCCACATGCACTGGGGGTGCCGTTGCATCGTTTGTTCTCATGGCTGCGCTGTACGACCCTGCCGCATCAACTCGCGCGTACGAGGGCACCGACGCGCGCATCGGTGCCCTGATGTTGGGTGGGCTGTGCGCGACCAGCACTGCGCGATCGGTCGTCGCGCGACTCCTCGGTGGCACATCACGGTCGGCGAAGGCCGCCGTCGCCGCGAGCGTCACAGTCGCCAGCATTGGAACACTGCTGATGTATGGACGCGCTCAGGGAAACGACCCCGTGCTGTTTCGTGGTGGGTTCTTCGTGTTCGCCATCGAAATTGCGATCATCATCTGTGCGATCACCGCGATTCCCACAGCGTCGCGCGCTCATCCACTCGCCGCCGTCATTACAGCGTTGTCGCTGCGCCCGCTTCGTTCCATCGGGCGACTCTCCTACGGCTTGTATCTGTGGCATTGGCCGATCTTTCTCGCGCTCAGTCCGGTGCGCACAGGGCTCAGCGATTGGCCGCTGCTCGCGCTTCGGCTCAGCGTCACGTGGGTCGTTGCTGTGGCGTCGTACCGACTTGTGGAACACCCGATCCGCATCGGCTTGCAACACCGCGCCTCGTGGGTCAGCGCTCCGGTTACTGCATCTGCCGTTGGGGTGGCAGCACTTCTCGCCGTCACCGTCGCGTTGCCGAACGCCGGCGCGACCGCTGTCAACGTCTCCGGGATTGCAGCACTCGCCGCCTCGACCGCTCGCGCACAACCGCCGACGCAGACCGCCGATGCCGCCGCACCTCATGCTGTGAGCACCAAGGCCGGCCTCAGGAGCAGCATCGAGCAAGCTCCCCCATCCTCGACGTTCACGACCACCACCCAAGCTCCGGCCAAGCACCCCGCCGTCAGTACCGTTGTGTTCCTCGGCGACTCGATTGCGTACACAGCAGCCCCAGGCATCGAGGCCGCATTCCAGGCAGCGGGTGTTCCTGTGGTGTCCGGTGCCGCGCCGGGCATCGGGCTGATCAAGTTCAGCAACTACTTCGACTTTCTGCGCACCGCCGGCCCAGTCATCGACGGGCACTCGTTTCTGGTGCTGTTGCAGCTCTCAGTTTGGGACATTCAGTACGGCCAAGAGAAGCAGTACGCGGCGCTGACCTTGTTGCACCAGTTCATCGTCGACCGTGGCGGACAGATGGCGATCATGTCGCCGCCGCCAATGCGCGCCGATCAAACCAAAGGTGACGATGCAGTGCTGATCGCTGCCGCCCAACGATTGGCCAACGATTTTCCCAGCGACGTGATCTTCCTCGACGCGAGTGCGGTCTGGGGCCACGACTACCGCGCCGACCTCAACGCTGACCACGTCCCCGAGCGCATGTACGACGGCGTGCACATCTGCGCCTCGGGCGCCGCGCTGCTTGGTGCCTGGTTAGTTGCCTCGGTCGCTCAAGCCGTTGATGGCATGACGCCGGCCCCGGTTCAGTCGTGGGCAGGCGCTGAGTGGACCAAACATCCCATCTACGATTCTCCCCCAGGCACCTGCGCTGCCGTCTGATCGCCCACGATCACACGCCTCGACTACACTTCGTATCTCGTCATGGCTGGTCAATCCTCAGGGGCATTCGTGCGCCCATTCGCACAACGTCTGCTGCGCGTCGATCTACCCGGACTCAGCCCCAGCCAGCGCGACGAGGTCACCACCTTTGCAGTGCATCGCATTGACGACCTCCCCAGCGTCCTGCGACTGGGTGCCAATTTGATCGCGATCCCGATGCGAGGGTTGGTCGCGTTGCCGGGTTCGGACCCTGCGGTTGCGTGGCTCGTACGCCACCCGCTGCCCCTCATTGGCGAGTACGTCCGCATGGTGCGTTCATTGGCATACACCTACGTCTGGGAGCATTGGCCGCTCAGCCTCCC
>JAYTWP010000525.1:0-2850 GCA_043743395.1 Actinomycetota bacterium
AAGAAGCGGATCTGATCGACCATCGGTGGAATCTCTTCACTGCGGGTGAGGCCAATGGGCTTTCCGGTGTTCTCGACCTCGAGCGCGATCAGTTCATCCGCACGCGCCTCCACGGCGTCTGCAATTCGAAACAACGCGAGCGACCGCTCGGACGGCGTACTGTCCTTCCACTCTTCGAACGCAGTGGCGGCAGCGGTCATCGCGTTGTGGACATCTGCCTCGCCCGACAGCGCAGCGGTTGCGTATTGCTGACCCGTCGCAGGATTGATCACCGCCGTTGTGCGGCCATCGGCGGCGTCGACGTATTGGCCATTGATGAAGTTCTGAAAACCCGGCATGGGCTCGGTCCTCTCGTGGGAATGATGGACCTGAACATGGAGCAGATCCAGCAGAAATCTAGATCACGACACAGCGACCCTCAACACGGCTCGCGAGAACTTGGCAGTATGTGTTCATGACGACAGTCCACCAAGCTCAACCCGTACTCCGTACCGTTGGCGTGCCACGAGAAGTCAAGACCGCAGAGCATCGGGTCGCAATGACTCCCGACGGTGTCCGAGAACTCGATCGACACGGCGTCGAGGTCTTCGTCGAAACCCACGCGGGCGAAGGGGCGAGCATCGCCGACGCCGATTACCGGGCTGCGGGCGCCACCATCGTGCCCACCGCAGCAGATGCGTGGGCGCAGCAGATGGTCGTAAAGGTCAAGGAGCCAAAGGCCGAAGAGTTCGGCTTCCTGCACGCCGATCTCACCCTGTTCACCTATTTACACCTCGCCGCATATCCCGAGGTGGCCACTGCCTTGCTCGCGGCAGGAACGACGGGCATTGCGTATGAGACCGTTCAAACCGAGAATGGAGCACTTCCGTTGCTGGCTCCGATGAGCGAGGTCGCGGGACGCCTCGCCCCACAGATGGGAGCGCATTACCTCGAACGGCATAACGGTGGCCGCGGCGTGCTGATGGGTGGTGCTCCCGGTGTACGACCCGCCAAAGTAGTGGTTTTGGGTGCCGGAAACGTTGGTTGGAATGCGGCTTGGATCGCTGCTGGCATGGAGGCCGAGGTCGTGTTGTTCGACAAGAACATCGACCGGTTGCGCTGGGTCGACCAGATCCAAAAGGGCCGGGTGGTCACACTGGCCTCAAACCGTGGAGCGATCGAGAGAAACATCGCCGATGCCGATCTTGTAATCGGCGCCGTCTTGGTTGCCGGTGGGCGCGCCCCCGTTGTGGTGAGCGAAGACATGGTGCGCAGCATGAAGCCCGGTGCCGTGATTGTCGACGTCGCGATCGATCAGGGAGGCTGCGTCGAAACAATCCACGAAACCACACACAACGAGCCTGTCTACAACCTGCATGGAGTCATTCACTACGGGGTCGGGAACATGCCCGGTGCCGTCCCGCACACCAGCACCTATGCCCTGACCAACGCAACGCTGCCCTACCAACTCGAGGTTGCGCTTTATGGCGCAGGTGGGGCGGCGCGGCGCGATGCAGCACTGGCGCACGGGATCAACACTGTGGCAGGACACATCACCAACGCGCCTGTTGCCGACGCTCTGGCCGCGAGCGTTTCCGACCCACTCACGCTGCTCGGCGAGTAGCCATCGGCAGTGGCCAACTCCGCCCGCCCGACTAACGTCGCACGCATGGCAACTTCAGTGTTCGAACTCGACCTGCCGACGCTTGACCTCGTCGACGTGCCTTTCGATCAGGCACATAACATCATGCGCGATCTTGCGACGGAGCACTGGCTGGTGCGCAACCCATTTGGTTTCACCGTGCTGCGTTACGACGACGTCGCGGCCGTTTTGCGGGACAAGCGTTGGCACAACGCAGCTGGCATCTTGCCCAAGATGATGGGGGTCACCGACCCCGAGTTCTTGGCGCGCGACAGGGTCAGCATCCTCAGCGCGGAAGGCGACGTGCATACCCGACTGCGGCGCCTGGTTGCACCAGCGTTCTCGCCCCGGGCCGCCGATCGTCTTCGACCATTCATGCGTGAGATCATCAACGGACTCATCGACAACGTTGCCCCAAACGGACATGCAGACATCGTCAGCGACATCTGCGAGCCATATCCGATCCCGATTATCTGCGAACTGCTCGGTGCACCCAAGAGTGATTGGCAACTGTTCAGCCGGCTTGCGGCCGACGTGCTCCGGGTGTTCAACGGCACGATCAACGAAGACATGCCGATCATCCTCAAAGCGCAGGACGAGCTCGACGCTTACACGCGCGAACTCATCGCGGAACGACGCTCGAAGCCAGCCGACGACCTGATCACAGCGTTGATCGCGGCCGAAGAGGCCGGCGACAAACTCAGCACGGACGAACTCGTCATGATGGTGGGCGCCGTGATCGTGGGCGGCACCGACACCACCCGCAACCAGCTCGGCTGCTCGGTCGCGCTGTTCGCCGAACACCCCGATCAGTGGGCGCTCCTGGTCGATCGGCCCGAGCTCGCGGGGCGCGCGGTTGATGAAGCGATGCGCTATTTCGGTGCGGTGCGTGGCACCGGACGCTTTGCCTCAGAGGACATCGAGTACCGCGACATCGTCTTCCCCGCCGGCACGTTGCTGATGCCGTCGCTCGCTGTCGCCAACCGTGACGACACCGTCTTCGACGACCCTGGCACGTTCGACATCACTCGTGAGCCTTCGGGACAGCCGCACATGACGCTCGGCAGCGGCATCCACTATTGCCTGGGCGCATCGCTCGCCAAGGCCGAACTACAAGAAGCGCTCCCTATCCTCGCCCGCCGGATGCCCGAACTGCGCATCAATGGCACTGTCACCTGGAAGCCAAGTCAGGTGGGCATCTTCGGCCCCGAACACTTGCCCGTCACCTT
>JAYTWP010000526.1:0-3613 GCA_043743395.1 Actinomycetota bacterium
TTGACCAATCCCCTCAAGGCTGCGATATCTGCTCCTAGTACTGACATTTGACTCTCCCTCTCTCATCGTGGAACGTGAGTGAGGTGGCGACCCGATGACCGCCACCTCACATCAGGTTCAGCCGTTGGACGCCTGCTCCTGCTGCGTGGCGTTCTGCGAAGCTGCGGTCGACGCATCATCGAGCCCGGTAGCAACTCGGGTGAGCGCTGCCACATGCTGGCTCTGCCAGTCGCTGAGGAAGCGCTCGCGATCGGGGCCGACCCACTGCGTGTTCTGCAGTTGCGTCGTGAGCTGAGTCATCAGGTTACGAATATCTTCGCCCTTTGCCTTCATCTGTGTCGACAGCTGCTTGACAGCGTCGATGTCCATTCCTGTGAATTGTCCGGCCATTTCATCTCTCCTTTGTTGCGGGTAATTCCGTGTTGGAAACCTTGGGATGATCGTAAATGAGCATGCTCATTTTGGGAATGGGGACGACTCCCCTTGACCTAGTCGCGCAGCGGCACTTGCACGCGTGCCACCCGACCCGAGCGCACGAACAGCCCGCGCCCCACCGGGAACTCGGCCCGCGAGATGCGCGGGAACGGCGTCTTGAAAAGGTTGTCACCGTCGACCTGTTCGGGCTGCAGCGCGAGGCCGTATCGGCCCGACTTGACCATCTGCAACAGTGGCCACGAACTGCCCACTGAGCTGGTCTCGCCCTCTGCGATGACAAACCGGTCCATGGTACGACATGCTTTGAGCAGGTCTTGCAGGGGCATGTCGGCAGGACCGTTGAGCAGGTCGCTAATCGACTCGATCACGACCACCAGTGACGAGGTCAACGGATCGTCGGCGGCAACCTTCACGGCTAGATCGTTGGCCAATCCCTCCATGTCGTCGGGCGTGAGTGCCTGCGCCGACCACTCGACCGCACGGAGCAGAGCCGAGCGCTTCGAACCGAACAACACGAACTGATGAGTGGACGACGATCGTTCTAGGCTGCGGAGCATCCAGCTCACGGTTGAGCTCTTGCCGCTCTGCGGAGGGCCAGTGACAAGGAAGACTCCGGCCGGCTCGAACCCGATCGGTGCGAGGGTCTCGTCCCAGATGCCCAGCACAGGGAGACCGTCGACCTGCTCGGGTACCTCGTTCTCGTGCACCACTTCGGCGAGGCTTGAGATACGCGCCACGGGCTGAACCCCAGCGCGTCGCATCGCGGCCGCTAGCTTCGCGATCTCGGCCGCCTGGCGGGCAACGTTTGGTTCGCCGCCGAACACTCCGACCTGCACCTCGCCATCGTCCATGTATCCCCGACCTGGCGGGCTGGTGGCCGACAGCACATCGTCGGGCGTGTTGAGGATTGCGTAGTCCATCTCGCCCGTGAGGCGAAGTACCAGACGCTTCTGGATGGTTGATCCGAGGCTGGAGGGCACGGCGCCGGGCCGATCGGCCGAAAGCACGACATGCACGCCCACGCTGCGTCCGTCGCCAGCGATGGACTGGAACATGTCGAACCATTTGCTCTGCTGGCCAACTTCGTACGCGTTCCGGAACGCACCGAAGTTGTCCACCAGCAAGAGAATGCGAGCCTCGTTAGCGTTGCCGGACCGTTGACGATACTCCTGGATTGTCGAGGCATTCGCCTTGGCATAGCGTTCGGCTCGCTCGTCGATCGTGCCGCGGAGCGTGCGCAGCAAACGAACGATGCGTTCGCCATCGTCACCGTTGATGACTGCGCCGACATGCGGCATCGCGTCGATCATCTGCAGACCGCGCGACCCGAAGTCCATCGCATAGACGGTGCACGGACCACCACGCGCCGGTGCGAATGCGGCGGCGACGGCAAGCGTGCGAAGGAACGTGCTCTTGCCGGAGCCGCCGGTCCCGAACACCGCCATGTTGCCGTCGAGGTCGGGCTGGAAGGAGATGACCGGTTGATCCTGCGTGTCGGGGCGGTCGATCACTCCGAACACCAATTCGGCGTCGGTGCGCAACGACGGCAGCTGCTCGAGGAAGTAGGCGTGCGAGAGCTCCGGCAACCAAGGCTGCCGAACCGGTGGGATCGAACACTTCTGAGCCGCCACACCGATGTTCGCGACCACTCGGTGGATGTCGTTGGCCCCGAGCGGAGCATTGTCGACGGGAATCGCCGAGTCGGGCAGATCCCAACTGGCGCCCAATGCAAAACGGAATTCGTTGACGTCGATCATCGGCGGAGCCGGCGTGTTCGACGTGTAGCCACCCACGTACGCCGACTGGAACGAGGTGAGCCGACCCGGACCGGTTTTGGCGACACCGCGACCCGGGATCGCCGGATCGAATCCTGCCGCCTGCGACGTGCCGATCACGTCGTCGGAATCCGACTCGTCGGCCATACGCAACGCCACGCGCAGGTTCGTGTTGGCACGCAGGTTGTCCTTGATCACGCCGGCCGGTCGCTGCGTGGCGAGGATGAGGTGCAATCCCAACGAACGACCACGCTGAGCGACGTTCACGACACCGTCAACGAACTCCGGCACTTCGCTGACCAGCGCCGCGAACTCATCGACCACGATCACCAGACTCGGCGGGCACTCGGGGTCGCGGCGACGCTCCAGCTCGAGCAGATCTTTGGCCTTCTTCTGGTTGAGCAGGTGTTCACGGCGACGCAACTCGGCGTTCAACGAGCGCAGTGCGCGGCGGACAAGGTGAGGCGAAAGGTCGGTGACAAGACCGACGTTGTGGGGCAGGTTCACGCATTCAGCGAAGGCTGCGCCGCCCTTGTAGTCGATAAAGAGGAAGTTCACCCGGGTCGGGCTGTGCGCGGCTGCCATCCCAAGAATCCAGCTCTGCAGAAACTCGCTCTTGCCGGCGCCGGTGGTGCCGCCCACAAGGGCATGGGGGCCGTTCGTGCGGAGGTCGAGATAGAAGCGATCGCTGGCACCCTGCCCGACCAGTGCGCGCAGATTGTTGTCGCGCTTGAGCTTGGGCGCGTCGAGCGCAGGTGGCAGCGAGTTGCTGCCGGTCCAACGTTCGACGACGTCGTCGGCGGAATCGGCAAGCTCCAAACCGCCCAGGGTGAGGAACGACACGCTGCGCGGCAGATCGCTCTGGTCTTCGAGCACGGCTCCCGCATCGATCACCGGCGACAGGCGCCGCCCCAAATAGGAGCACGCATCGCCATCGAGCGGCTCGAGTTCGAGCGCTGGCACCCCGATGCCTCCATCGACGAAACCCGCCCGACCCTCGCCCGTGTTCGGATCGACCTCGAGATAAGCCCGGCACGAGGCCGGCACCCGCTCGAGCGACGGAGCCACCCAAATGACAAATACTCCCTGCGCGGGGCCGTTCTCGGCGAGTGTTACGAGCCGAGCCCGTTCGATCGCTGCGTCGTCCTCAACGAGCAGCACCATCACCGGCAATGCCATCGCTTTCTCATCGCGCTTGTCGGCGGCGCGTACGTTGACGAGGTCCTCCAGCTCGCTGATGAGCGAGATCGATGCTGCCTGGGTGATGGCGACGTGCTCGCACGCCAACGGGGAGTGATCGGAGCCGACATGTGGGAGCCACTTCAGCCACTCCCACCGCCCGGCCGAAGCCGAACTGACAACCGCAGCCATCACCACTTCGGCTGGGGAGTGCAGCCCCACCA
>JAYTWP010000527.1:0-5134 GCA_043743395.1 Actinomycetota bacterium
CGACGACTCTGACGACGCCAGGCGAGCAGACGCAGGGTGTCGAGTGAGCCCGCCAGGAGCCAGAGCGAGACGGCAGTCAGGCCGATCTGCATGTTGTGATCCAGTGGCCGAAGTGCGTGTGTGAAGCGATCGGAGACACCTCGAACGACAAGCACGGCATTGATCGCCACAACCATGCCGACCGAAAGGCTGAGTGCACGAACCGAGCCGCGTAGACGATCGCCCGGTCGAAGTGCGCCTCCGGAGAGCATTGTCAAAGCAACGGATGCCAAGACGAACGAGGGAGCCCACAGGAACCACAGCGCGGCCGCCGTTGGGATGAACGGCGCCCGACCTGCGAGCAGCGACCCCAGAACAATGGCCGCGAGCGGAATACGACGAAGACCATCCACGGATCGCACTGACCATGCCGCCAATGCAAGGCGGTCCTGACGCCGAATATCGCGAGCTCGAACCGCTCCGAACTTGCCCACCAACAGTTGCCAACCGGCTGCAGCGTTCGCCTGTCGCTGTGCGGCGACGGCCGGACCCGACGACAGCGGCTTTTCTGCCACCACAGCCTTGCCGGCCGCTGCCACGACCCGAAGATCCTTTGCGGCGAGTCGGGGCATCAGCTCGAACAGCACGCTCTGGCGCTTACCGGTGCACACGTCGATGTCGGACAGTGCGCTTCGTCGAATGAGCGCACCGCTTCCTGTGACGATGCCCGTGCCTCTCGCGCCGAGGCCTGGGTTCAATGCGACACGTTCGAATGCAAACTCGTGTTGCGCATTCGAACCATCTTCGGCCGAGGCTCCTGGCGTCGTTGTGACGACTCCTTGAACGATGCCGACCGAGTCATCGCTGACCCAGTGCAGCAAGGCTCGTGCGGCGCCGATCACGGGGATGTCGCCAGCGTTGAGGAACAGGAAGAAGTCGCTTTCGGAAGCCGCTGCGGCAGCAGCGATTCCCGTCGAATCGGCGGTATCGGGCACGCGATAGTTGGCGTCGAACTCAGCAGCAAGGTGGACGATCTCGCTTCTACCGGCGTGATCGATGATCAGCGAACGTGGTCGAGAAGGGTCGAGCCTCAGCGCAACGAGCGTGGCGCGCAGATCCTGTGGAGTCCGGTCGGATGAGACGATCGCAACGTCGTAACTGAATGGCCTTTGGGCAGTTGCGGCGGCGCTGACTTGCGCTGTGGGCGTGACCACTGATGGCCGGTGCCAGAGCGCCCAGACCAAACTGAGCACACATGCGAATCCGCTGATCTCCAAGATGAGAGCCGGAGCGGCGAGCCACCACGCGATTGCGGCGGCTTTGCCATGCCACGACCACACCGCGCGCCACATCAAGTAGGCGAGGCCGGTCGTGAGTGCCACGACTGCGATCTGGCGCCCGATGCGATGGATGAACTCAGGGTAGAGCGCGGGGATCTGTGGCCTCTGGCGCACGCGTTCGTCGGAGTTTGTTCCGCGACTCATAGTGTCTCGACCTGCATGATCTGAATGTCCCGCTCTTGACTTTCTGGTGTCCGGATGGCCGCGGCGTCGAACGCTGCACGGTTGATATCGACACGCAACGTCACGTCCTTGAGCAGTTCTTATCGATTCGCTACGAGCGCGGGCCACTTTGGTTGTCACTGTCTTGACGAAGTCGATCGACACGAACGGTGCTCGAGGCTTTTGAGGCACTAGCCTCTCGTCCTTGTGGGTACCGACAAGCGTGAACGTCAGAAAGCAAACCGCCAGCTGAAGCTGCAAGAGATGGTGCGCGACGCGCGTAAAGCAAAGGTCAAGAAGCGGGCCTTGCAGATCGGCATCGGGGTTCCGCTAGCAATCGCCGCTGTGTTCGGACTCGTGCGGTTGTTCGGCACCAGCGACTCATCAGGCGTGACGGCGGCATCCACCACCTCGGTCGCCAGCGATCTCGGCACCAGCACCACGGGCTCAACCGCGTCCACGACACCAGTCGTCACGACCATCGGGGCTGAGCCCACTAAAGATGCCTCGGGTGCGTATCCGTGTCCACCAGCCGATGGTTCGGCAGGCCGGGTCGTCACATTCCCGAAGGCGCCACCTACGTGTACAACGGCTGGCAAGAAGTACACAGCGCTGGTCGAGACGAACAAGGGCAACTACACGCTGGCGCTCGACTCGGCCAACTCGCCGCAGAACGTGAACCTGTTCGTGTATTTGGCCCGTTATCACTTCTACGACAACACGCCGTGTCATCGGGCGATCAAGGACTTCATGGTGCAGTGTGGCGATCCCACCGGAACCGGTTCGGGCGGCGCCGGAGTCGAAGTCCCGGTTGAAGCGCCCAAGAGCGGTAAATACGCGCTGGGTACCGTCGCGATGGCCAAGGCGTCCGGCGCAACCACCAACGACAGCCAATTCTTCGTCGTCACCGGCGCCCAGGGTGCCGCGTTGCCGCCGGAATACAGCTTGCTCGGTCAGGTCACCGACGGTTTCGACACGACGGTGAAAGCGCTCGAAGCAGCCGCCGATCCGAATGCGGCCAACGGTGTTCCAACGGCCGAGCCAATCCGGATCACCAAGGTCACCATCACTGAGCAGTAGTTCAGGCACCGAGCAGTAGTTCAGGCACCGAGCAGTAGTTCAGGCACCGAGTTCGCCGTGCACGTCTACGGCGCCAACGCGCTCCCACACTCCGTTGGTCTGCAGCAGGGCGCTGCCGGTGGGCAGTACAGCGACAGCGAATCCCTTTGCCAACTGCAGCGTGCGGTGAAGGCGCTCGGGAGACAGAGTCTCTGATTCGGTCAGCACGGCGAGCCCACCAACGAGCCCGAGTCCGAGCGTGAATGCCCCGCCGCGTGGATCGGTCATCGGATCGCACAAGCATGCAGCGCTCGCGGCCACTGCGGCCACGACGCCACCGTTGGCAATCACGGAGCGCAGCGCATCGAACAGCGCCGTGTTCTTGAGTACCGAGCGCAAGTGCAACGGCGAATCGCCGGCGAGGTAGACCATGCGCGCGTGCTCGACGGCATGGACATGCTGAGAGTCGTTGGCATCAGCGCGTCGAAGGACGAGTCGTCCATCGATGTTGACACCGAGCCGCTCGCCCCACTCGCGAGCGGTATCGATCATTCGACTGGGGTGCTCGAAGGCGTCGGCTGTCGGGAGCACAATGATCTCGGTTGCACCGGCGGCCGCAATCAGGCGCCGGTCGAGTTCGTCATTGGCCGTGAAGGGGCCACCACCGAGGAGAGCAAGCGTGCCGGTCATGAGCTCACTGTATGCGACCGTTCAGCACGAGCGCACCTCCATGAGTTCCACTGCGGAATCGGAGTCGGTGCGTTCGGTTTCGGCGAGTTACTCGTCGGTAAGTAGCGTCTCGCCCATGAGCACCATCAAAACAGTTGGCATTCTTGGGTCGGGCATCATGGGATCGGGTCTTGCCGAGGTGGCGGCACGCGCCGGGTACACCGTCATCGTGCGTTCGCGCACCCAAGCCACTGCTGACGCCATGGTGACCTCGCTCACAAAGAGCCTTGCCAAGCAGGTCGAGCGCGGCAAGCTCGCCGACGAAGAACGACAGGCCATCCTCGGTCGAGTGAGCGCCACCGACCACCTTGGCGCGTTGCGCGATTGCGATCTTGTCATCGAAAGTGTCGTTGAAGATCTCGAGATCAAGAAGGAACTCTTTGCAGAGCTCGAGCAGGTGGTTCAACCCGCCGCGATCCTTGCGACCAACACCAGCACCCTCGCTGTCATCGAACTCGCGATGGTGACGCAACGCCCGGACAAGGTCTGCGGAATACATTTCTTCAACCCGGCTCCGGCGATGAAGCTGGTCGAAGTCGTGCGACCACTCACGGCCAGCGACGACACGATCGCGAGTGCGACGGCGTTCGCGGTGTCATGTGGCAAGGATGCGGTTGAGGTCAAGGACCAAGCCGGCTTCATCGTGAACGCTCTGCTGTTTCCGTACCTCAACAACGCAGTCCGGCTATCCGAGCAGGGCACTGCGACGATCGCAGACATCGACACGGCGATGAAGGGTGGCTGCAACTTCCCCATGGGTCCGTTCGCACTGCTCGACCTCGTTGGACTCGACACCTCGCTTGCGATCCTCGATGCGCTCTACGCCGAGTTCCGGGACCCCAATTATGCAGCCGTGCCCACACTTCGGCGCATGGTGGCTGCGGGTCGTCTCGGTCGAAAGAGCGGCCGCGGATTCTTCGAGTACGCGCGCTGACCAAAACTTCGACTTCGGGCATGCTGTTGGCGTGACCGCTTTTGCAACCGCCACGGTGCGGCCGCCGAGAACTCGGTGGCACCTCCCCCAAGCGTCCACCGCTGATTCGCAGGGGCTGGTGGGTGTCGGTGCCGACCTTGAACCGGGCACGTTGCTTGCGGCATATTCCCATGGGTTGTTCCCGATGCCGATCCCTCGGCGCGGCGTCGCCTGGTGGTCGCCGAACCCGCGAGGGATATTGCCCCTCGACGGTCTACACGTGTCGAAGTCGCTGCGAAAGAGTCGACGCCGGTTTGAGGTTCGGTTCGACACGGCCTTTCGCGACGTGATGGTGCGCTGCGGCGATCCCCATCGCCCGAACGGCTGGATCAACCGGCAGTTCGTCGATGCGTACTCGCTGCTCCACACGATGGGTTGGGCGCACAGTGTCGAGGTGTTCGACGATGCTGGGAAGCTCGTCGGCGGGTTGTACGGCGTGAAGATCAATCGGTTCTTTGCCGGCGAGAGCATGTTCTCGACCGCCACCGACGCCTCTAAGGTCGCTCTCGTTGCATTGGTGGAAGAACTGACCTCGACGGCGTCAATGCTGCTCGATGTGCAATGGACGACCCCGCACCTTGTTTCGCTGGGAGCGATTGATGTGGCCCGACAAACGTACCTCGAGCAATTGAGCGAAGCGATCCTGCCCTGATGGGAGGCTGTTCTTCGTCGCACGGGGTGGTGCACCGGTGTCGTTGCGTTCCGCCACAACCGACACCGGTGAACCCGCCGAGAGGGGAGACCAGTCCACCTTCTCGTCGATACACAACCCGTCCGTGCATCGTTGCAAGAGAGGTATCGGTCGATGTGGTGAAGAACTTGAGGGAATCTTGAGAGATTTCTTGAAATTCTTTTCTGGCGTGATTTTCGCGCTTTGCGTGGTGGCCTGCTC
>JAYTWP010000528.1:0-2767 GCA_043743395.1 Actinomycetota bacterium
CTCGAGCGACGTCGGTTCCTGATCGGCCCATGGCGATGCCGATGTCAGCGGCATGCAGCGCCGGGCCATCGTTGACTCCGTCGCCAGTCATCGCCACGACGTGGCCTCGTGCCTGCAGCGCGCGTGCGATACGCAGCTTGTCCTCTGGTGCTACCCGTGCAAGAACCACACCATCACGATCAAGCAGTGCACCCAATATCTGCTCGTCTTCGGGAAGGTCCTTACCTTCGACCACAAGGCCGTCTGGGTCCCACAAACCCACTTGCTCTGCGATTGCTCGCGCCGTGGCCGGGTGATCGCCCGTCACCATCGCAATCCGGATACCTGCCCGACGGCATGCGGCGATCGCGTCGGCGGTGTGCGGTCGCGGTGGGTCCTCGAGGCCAAACAGGCCGAGGAGCTCAAGCTGGTCTTCGGCAGTGTCGGCGCTCGCTTCCGGTTCTATGTCGACTGCTGAACGAGTTGCGACCGCCAATACCCGCAGCCCCCGGCTCGCCATCGCGTCGACTGCATCATCGATCCCTGTGGTCATGGCACAGCGGGGGATCACCGCATCGGTTGCGCCTTTGACGACGAGATGGTCGCCGACCACAACCGACATTCGTCGACGCCGCGGATCGAACGGGAATCGGCGTTCGATGGGGTGCGCGAGTTCCTCGGCGGCGACGTCGACCCCGAGCCGGCGGACGAACGTATCGATCGCGGCCTCCATGGGGTCGCCCTGCGCGACCCAAACGTCCCCGTGCTGTACGGCCCGTCCAGTCGAGCATCGGACCGCGGCGAGACCAATCGCGCGAAGCGCGACGATGAGATGCTCGTTGACGTCGAGAAGGGCATTCGGGTCGTAACCGTTGCCGGGGAACTGTGCGGTGCCCACCGGCGTCCACACCTCGACGACTGACATTTCGTTGCGCGTCAATGTGCCCGTCTTGTCGGTGCAGATGAATGTTGTCGAGCCGAGCGTTTCCACTGATTCCAAGCGCCGCACGAGGGCATGTCGGCTGGCCATACGTTGTGCCCCCATCGCGAGTGACAGCGTCACCGTTGGCAGCAGCCCTTCGGGGACGAGCGCCACGGTCACTCCGATCGCGAAGAGAAAGCCGTCGGACGCCGGTGATCCCACCGCGAGCGAAATTCCGAAGAACGCAACGCCAACGCCGACGGCAATCATCGCGACCGTACGCACGACCCGATCGAGTTCAATGGCGAGTGGACTTCTCGGACGCTCTCCGGCACTCGTCAGTTGGGCGATGCTCGCCAGCCGCGTCCTCGGCCCTGTTGCCTCGACGACCGCGCGACCTTCGCCCTCGACGACGAACGTGCCAGCGAAGAGCATGGTGCCTTCCGGCGCAGCAATCGGCAGGCTCTCCCCAGTGAGCAACGAAGTGTCGAGAAGCAGGGCATGCGACTCGATGACGCATTGGTCAGCAGAGATCCGGTCACCAGCCTCGAGGAGTACAACATCGCCTGAGACGAGGTTGGAGGCGTCGATGTCAACCGGCCTGCCATCGCGCAGCACCATCGCCCGGCGTGGTAGCAAATCACGGAGACGGTCGGCGGCGTGCTCGGCTCGGCTCTCTTGAACGTAGGCAAAGACACCATTCACCACCACGACGACGAAGATCGCCGCACCGAGCTGCGGCATACCGGCGATGAAGGCAAGGATCCCGGCCCCCCACAACATGAGGGCGAAGAACTGGTCCATCTGCGCCGCGAGCTGTCGCCACGCCGGTGGCGGCCGGGGCGAGGGCAATACGTTGGGGCCGTCGCGACGGAGGCGGTTGCCTGCCTCCTCAACGGACAGGCCCTGGGAGATGTCCGGTTCAGCAGTCACGATCGCATCATCAGATCATCAGATCGAACGACCTGCGTCTTTCCAGTACTCGTCCTTGAGCAGGCGCTTGTAGAGTTTTCCGGTTGGATGACGCGGAAGCTCGGTGCGGAAATCGATCGAGCGCGGGCACTTCACATCGGCCAACTGTGACTTGCAGTACTGGATGAGTTCCGCCGCAAGCAGGCGCGCTTCGTCGTCAGACGCGGGCATTTCCACCGGCTGCACGACCGCCTTCACCTCTTCGCCGAAGTCCTCATTGGGTACACCGAAGACAGCAACATCGAGCACCTTCGGATGCGTAACGAGCACGTTCTCAGCCTCCTGCGGGTAAATGTTCACACCACCTGAGATGATCATGTAGGCCTTGCGGTCGGTGAGGTACAAGAAGTTGTCGGTGTCGAGATAGCCGACATCGCCGAGCGTGCTCCATCCACGAGGGTGCCGCGAACTCGCGGTCTTTTCAGCATCGTTGTGGTACTCGAACGTGCCGCCACCCTCGAAGAAAATGGTGCCACTCTCGAACGCCACCACGTCGTTGCCGTCGTCATCACAGATGTGCACGGTGCACGCGATCGGGGTGCCGACCGTGCCTTCGTGGGTGAGCCACATGTCGCTGTTGCAGTAGACGAACCCGTTGCCCTCTGTGCCGGCGTAGTACTCGTGTACCACTGGGCCGAACCAGTCGATGATGCCCTTCTTCACTGGAATCGGGCAGGGCGCAGCGGCATGAATGATGCACTTCATCGAACTGACGTCGTACTTGGTGCGGGTTTCGATGGGCAGCTTCATCATGCGCACGAACATGGTGGGAACGACTTGGGTCGCGGTGACCCGGTGCTCTTCGACCAAGGCCAGATACTGCTCGGGATCGAAATGTTCCATCACGATCACTGTGGCCCCAAGTGCCTGTGCCGACATGCAAAAGCGCAAAGG
>JAYTWP010000529.1:0-3226 GCA_043743395.1 Actinomycetota bacterium
ACGCAATCAGACGCCACAGCTTCATGTCGCTTCCTCCTTGGTGCCCTGCCGAAGAAGCACTGCTCGCTCGGACTATCTGGCAAGCAGGTGGGCATCTGATATTAGATCTTCGGCCACTCGGGCCCCCACGACTAGAGGCGAAAGTCCTTTCCTGCGAGACGGCGCTCGTTGCAACGCCAGTCGACGGCAGATTCGTCATCGCCCTGCCCGACGCGCACACCACGAACGCCATCGTCGACGTGCACGCGGATAACCCGCAGAATCCCACCGATGAGGTGGCCGACCTCAAAGTCGCGATCCTTCGTCACCACGATTCGACACTCGTCGTCGGCGAACGAAGCGAGCGCGGCATCCGACGTTCGATTGCCGTCTGCAAGCTCAGAGCTGTGAACCGCATCGTGCCCGATCGCGGCGAGTTGCTGTGCGAGGCGCAGCGGCAACTGTGCGTCGACGAGGAACTTCACGCTGCGCCGAGCGGCACCACACGACGAACCCCGGCCGCCAGTGCGCCGTATTCCAACGCGGCGAGCAGATCGTCCGGCTCGAGATCGGCGTAGTCCGCGAGGATCTCATCGTGCGTCATTCCTGAAGCAAGCAGCTCAAGCAGGTGCTCGACCGGATAACGAAGTCCGCGAATGACCGGTTGGCCGTGACAGACGGCCGGATCGGACACGACGCGCTCCAGACGAGACATGCGGTCAGTCTACGACATCCCCCACCAGCTGTCGCCGGGTTCGATTACCGTCCAACTGCGTCCAGAGTTGTGCCCCCGGTAGGACTGTATTCGAACCTCGTGCTGCCGTGATCCTGCCCTCGGCAATGGGCATTTCCTCGCGCCGGCGTCGTGTTGGAACCGTGCACCCGATGTATGCTGATCTGCATGCACAGCACCAGCGTCAGGATCGACGCCGCGACACATGAAGACCTCAAACGCCTTGCAGCCGAGCTGAACACCACCGTCGGCAATACCGTCTCTCTCGCTGTTCGAGCGCTCGCCCAAGACCGAATCGGAAACGACCTGCGCAGCGAACTACGCGACGATGAAACTGCGTGGCTCGATGCCGACCTCGGGTGATGTCGTCGACCTGGATCTCGGCGTTCCGGAAGGACGAGAGGCGGGCTTTCGGCATCCGGCCATCCTGGTGACGGCCCAGCGGATCCTCGACGCCGAGCCCTCCGTCGTGCACATCGTTCCATTGACGACGACCATCCGCAGATTCCACTCCGAGATCCACATCGAACCGGACAGCGTCAACGGACTCGCCGCTGTGTCGGCCGCGCAGTGCCAACACCTACGCGCCATTTCACCTCGGCGGATCCTCGCCGTTCGCGGCAACGTCGGAACCGTCACCCTCGGACAACTCCGTGAGACCATCGCCGTGATCCTCGATCTGCCCTGACCCGTCGGCCGCGGTGCTCGATGTGGTCGTGGACGGCCATGCTGCTGGTGAAGCGCTTGCAAACCCAGCACATAGCCGACAAAGTGTGCGCATGGGGCCGAGTGGGATTGTTGGTGAAGGAGCCTCGGATCAGCAAGGCTCCCGCTACCACGCAGACCTGCTGACGGAACGTCGCCTTCTCCTGCCCTTGTTGGAGACACTGACCGCCGCCCAGTGGAACGACCCGACGCTGTGCGAGGGTTGGCGCGTGTGCGACGTCGTGGCGCCTCTGACCTACAGCTGGCCCAACACACTGCGCGGCATACCGACTTGGCTGCGCTACCGCCAGGACATCGACCGCGCCTTCTCCCTCTTTGCGCAGCAACGTTCCCAAGCCGATGATCGAGTGTTGCTGCGCCGCTACCGCAATGCGGTTGAGTCCGACTACACGCCACCCAAGGTGACGGCCGAGGTCCTGTGGTGTGACAACGTCCTTCACGGCCTCGACATTCGTTACCCGATGGGACTTCGCTATCCGGGAAGCAAGGAGAATCTGACGAGAGCGGCCGAGAGCCTCACGACGATGACCTGGCCATCAAGAACGGCATGCAGATCGGACGGTCTGCAGTTCGTCGCCACCGACATCGAGTGGTCGGTCGGAACTGGCCCACAAGTCGCCGGTCCAATCGAAGAAATCCTTCTTACCATCGCCGGCCGCCGCCTCACGGACCCGGCCCTCGACGGCGAGGGCCTTTCGCTCCTCATCCAACGACCATGACGGCCGAAGAGGGGCGACGCGGTGACGACAGGTTCGAATAGCGTCCCACCGGGTCCAGATCAGTGCCCCCGGTGGGACTTGAACCTACGGCCTGCGGTTGAGGAACCTGATGGCTGTTCGCGCACCACGAGTGTGGACGGCGCCTGCGCAACGCATTGGGCCAGTCGTACCGTGACGTGGGCAAGTGCACGACGGCTCGATTCATTCGTTCGACGCAGTCGACAGCGCACCGTCGAATCCACATCGCGGAACCCCATCTGCCTCGCGCATCCCAGCGACCTCGTCGAGCGGCATTCATCCTCCGGTTACGTTCCCTCCGGGGTCGAGGATCCCGAACTCTCAGTGGACACGAACCCGGCAGTGTTCTCAGTCACCGCACTAGCCGTAGGCGTGTGCGAGTGTTTCGGCCACCGCTGGCGCCGATGGCATCGCTGCGATCTCCTCGCCCGTTCGGCTCGCCGCATGGCGAAACGCGGGATCATCGAGTAAACGCTGGACCGCCTCGCGCACTGCGTGGGCGTCCACGGCGTCGGGAGGGAGGGCAATGCCGCAACCTGATGCGACGGCCGCATTGGCGTTCAGGAACTGATCGGCGGCCTGCGGCAGGCACAGCTGGGGTAGGCCGGCGGCCAGCGTTGCAAGGAACGTTCCCGATCCTGCGTGTGAGACGACCGCAGTGCACCTCGGCAGCAGGAGTTGCTGGGGGATGTAACGAGCCACGTGGACGTTGTCGGGCTGTGTACCGATGGAGGCCGGGTCACCGTCGGGTCCGACCGTGACCACCACACGCACCGGCAGTGCTCGTATCCCTTCGAGTGCGGCACGAAGCACTGCGCCACTACTGAAGATCGTGCCGAGTGTCAGATAGAGCAACGGAAGCGGCGATGGCTCCACCAGCCACTCGGGTAGCGCGTCGTCACCTGCGGTTGCCTCGCCTTCTGCCCGCAACATCTGCCTTCCGTTCACGTGCGACATGTCGCCACGCTGGAGGCTCGGCGGGTAGATGTCGAGATAGCCGTGGTCGTAGCAGCCGCAGAACGGGCGTGGTTCCAGCCCATGAGCGATCCAG
>JAYTWP010000530.1:0-7563 GCA_043743395.1 Actinomycetota bacterium
TCAGTAGGCGCGTTCGCGGCGTGCAGCACGCTCGCGGTCGTCTTCGTCGGTGCCGCGCTCTGGACGGCTGATGTCGATGCCGAGTTCCTCGGCGGCACGGAACACGTCCTCGTCCATCTCGCGCATTTCGATCTCGCTGCCGTCAGTGGCGAGCACTTCGACGTTGAGACAGAGCGCCTGCATTTCCTTCATGAGGACCTTGAAGCTCTCGGGAATGCCGGGTTCGGGGATGTTGTCGCCCTTGACGATCGCCTCGTACACCTTGACGCGACCGAGCACGTCGTCGGACTTGATGGTCAGCAGCTCCTGTAAGCAGTACGCCGCACCGTAGGCCTCAAGAGCCCACACTTCCATCTCGCCGAAACGCTGGCCACCGAACTGTGCCTTACCACCCAATGGCTGCTGCGTGATCATGCTGTAAGGACCGGTGGAGCGGGCATGAATCTTGTCGTCCACCAGGTGGGCGAGCTTCAAGATGTACATGTAGCCAACCGTGATGGGGTTGTCGTACAACTCGCCGGTGCGGCCGTTGTACAGGGGCGTCTTGCCATCCTTTTGGATGAGACGCTTGCCATCGACACTCTCCGGATTCAGATTCTGCAGAATGCTCTGGATCGTGGGGTGCTTTCCCGCGGCTTCCTCCTCGTCCCAGTGCGCTCCGTCGAACACGGGCGTCGCGATGAACGTGCTCGGCTTGGTGTTGGGTCGGGTCTTGGTTTCCGTACCACGAATCGGCGCGTCGCCGATCGCGACGTTGTTCTTCACATCGGTCCAACCCCAGCGAGCGCAGTAGCCGAGGTGCGCTTCGAGTACCTGGCCAACGTTCATACGGCTCGGCACGCCGAGTGGGTTGAGGATGATGTCGACGGCGGTGCCATCGGCCATGTAGGGCATGTCCTCGATCGGAAGAATCTTGGAAATGACGCCCTTGTTGCCGTGGCGGCCGGCGAGCTTGTCGCCGACGCTGATCTTGCGCTTTTGGCCAACGTAGACACGCACCAGCTGGTTCACACCTGGTGGCAACTCATCGCCGTTTTCACGGGTGAAGACTTTGACGTCGATGACCTTGCCGTTCTCGCCGTGTGGCACTTTGAGGCTGGTGTCTCGCACTTCGCGAGCCTTCTCGCCGAAGATGGCACGCAGGAGGCGCTCCTCTGGCGTGAGCTCGGTCTCGCCCTTGGGAGTGACCTTTCCAACAAGCACATCGCCAGGGCCAACCTCGGCACCGACGCGAATGATGCCTCGGTCGTCGAGGTCGCGCAGGATGTCTTCGCTGAGGTTCGGGATGTCACGCGTAATCTCTTCCAGGCCGAGCTTGGTGTCGCGCGCATCGATCTCGTGTTCCTTGATATGGATCGAGGTGAGCACATCGTCTTTGACGAGACGCTCGCTGAGAATGATGGCGTCCTCGAAGTTGTAGCCCTCCCATGGCATGAGTGCTACGAGGAGGTTCTTGCCAAGTGCCAATTCGCCGTGATCAGTCGACGGGCCGTCGGCGATGATGTCACCCTTTTTAAGCTTGGTTCCCTCGGCAACTCGCACGCGCTGGTTGATGCAGGTGTCTTGGTTGCTGCGGCGGAACTTGGCGAGGGGATAGACCTTCTTGCCGAGCGTCTTGTAGTGAACCGTCACGCTGTCACCGCTGACTTCGACGACCTCGCCATCCTCGACCGCCTGGATCAGGTCGGCTGCGTCACGCGCTGCGCGGGCCTCGATGCCGGTACCGATGTATGGGGCTTCGGCGCGAATCAGCGGAACGGCCTGTCGTTGCATGTTGGCACCCATCAGGGCCCGGTTTGCGTCATCATGCTCGAGGAATGGAATCAGCGCCGTTGCAACCGACACAATCTGACGAGGTGACACGTCCATGTAGTCGACCTCGGTACCCGGCACGAAACCAATGTCGGTGGTTGCACCGAAGAAGCTCTCGGCCTCCAGCATCTTGCGCAGGTCGTCCAGGCTGGCGGCCTGGGGAGAACGGCGTACCAGAACGCGGGGATCCTTGAATGAACCGTCTGGCTTTATCGGGGTGTTGGCCTGAGCAACGACGTAGTTCTCTTCTTCGTCGGCAGCCATGTACACGATCTCGGCAGTGACCTTGCCGTTGACGACCTTGCGGTATGGGCTCTCGATGAACCCGAATTCGTTGACGCGGGCAAACGTGCTGAGCGCGCCGATCAGGCCGATGTTCGGGCCTTCTGGGGTCTCGATGGGGCACATCCGGCCGTAGTGACTGAAGTGAACGTCGCGCACTTCGAAGCCGGCGCGCTCACGGCTGAGACCACCAGGTCCGAGAGCCGACAAGCGACGACGATGGGTGAGACCAGAGAGGGGATTCACCTGGTCCATGAACTGTGACAGCTGAGAGGTTCCGAAGAACTCCTTGATGGCGGCCACGACCGGACGAATGTTGATGAGCGTCTGCGGCGTGATCGCCTCAACGTCTTGCGTTGTCATGCGCTCACGGACCACGCGCTCCATTCGGCTGAGGCCGATGCGAACCTGGTTCTGGATCAGCTCACCCACGCTGCGGATGCGACGGTTCGCGAAGTGGTCTTGGTCGTCGAGGCGGTAACCCGGCTCCTGCTTGACGAGGTGCAGCATGTAGCTCAGCGCTGCGACAACCTCGCACCGGCTCAACACATCTTGATCATCGGTGGGCAGATCGAGCAGATCTCCATCGAGGCCGAAGAGCTCGGGAAGGCGCGAGACCTCGTTACCCAACTTGCGGTTGAGCTTGTAACGACCAACGCGGCTGAGGTCGTAGCGCCGATTCTCGAAGAACGCGTTGCGGAAGAATGCTCGCGATGACTCGAGTGTCGGCGGTTCGCCGGGACGAGCACGCTTGTAGATCTCGACGAGGGACTCGTCCTGAGTGGGAGCGAAGTGACGCTCCTTATCCCACTGATCTTCCAGGAAATCAAAATGGGCAACGAAACGATCGATGAAGCCAGGGGCATGTTCTTCGTCGTAGCCAAGGGCTCGCAACAGGGTGAAGATGCCAAGCCGACGCTTACGCGCGACGCGGGTGCCAGCGGTGACGAACTTGCCGGGCTTGTGCTCGACGTCGAACTCGAGCCACTCACCTCGGTACGGGTGGACCGTCCCCTTGACCAGCTGATGCTTGCTGAGGTTACGCAGACGGAAACGCTCGCCCGGCTCAAAGATGACACCGGGGCTGCGAACCAGCTGACTCACGACAACACGCTCGGTGCCGTTGATGATGAAGGTTCCCTTTTCGGTCATCATCGGGAAGTCGCCCATGAAGACGGTCTGCTCTTTGATTTCGCCGGTGTTGCGATTCATGAACCGAGCGCGCACAAAGATGGGCGCCGAGTAGGTCATGTCCTTCTCTTTGCATTCCGCGACGCTGAACTTGGGCGGGGGGCGCAGGTCTTCGTCGTCGGGATCGAATTCGAGTTCGAGTTGCAACGCCTCGGAGAAGTCCTTGATCGGCGAAATATCGCGGAAGGCTTCTGCGAGTCCGTGGTTCAGGAACCATTCGAAGCTCTCGCGTTGAATCGCAATCAAGTCGGGAAGAGCCAATGGATCTTCGAGATTTGCAAACGAATAACGCTCACGGGTGGTCGGACTCTTAGCCACTACAACTCCTCGTTGGCACACCGGGGGACGCTTTGGTGCGCGCGAACACCACTACATTGTGAGCAGCAGATGGATACACGCACGGCAACAGACGATCCTATCGTCTGGCGCGTGAGGAGTCAACGCCCAAGCCGAGAGAGCTTGGGCGTTTCAGTTGTTGTCGCGAACGGTAAAGGTTTCTGGCGCATACGTCAAGCATTCGATGCCCATTTCACACTCTTGGCGTCGCTCGTTCATTCGCTACGGTGGCGGACATGTTCAGACCGTGCATCGACCTACGCGGCGGCCAGGTGGTGCAAATCGTTGGTGCGACACTCGTAGACGACGAACTTACTGACCAGGCTGTGATCACCAACTACGTCAGCGATCGGCCTGCGTCGTGGTTCGCACACAGGTACAAACACGATGGCCTCATCGGCGGACACGTGATCAAGCTCGGGCCTGGTAACGACGAGGCGGCCCTTTCTGCTCTGGTCGCCTGGCCAGGAGGACTCCAGGTCGGCGGTGGCATCACTGCTCACAACACCCGAGAGTGGCTCGATGCCGGCGCATCACACGTCATCATCACCTCGTGGTTGTTCGTCGATGGAGCGTTGTCGGCCGAGCGGCTCTCAAAGGCCGTCGGAGCCGCCGGTCGCGAGCGGCTTGTGATCGACCTCTCGTGTCGATGGCGAGACGGTGCCTATTGGGTTGTCGCCGACCGGTGGCAGCGCTTTACGTCATTGCCGGTCAACGCCGAAACGCTCGGCCGACTCAGCGCTTCGTGCGCGGAGTTTCTTGTACATGGCGTCGACGTCGAAGGACGTTCCCAGGGCGTCGACCTCGAGCTGGTCGAGCTCCTTGCCTCATGTACGCCCATTCCGTGCACGTACGCCGGGGGCGCCAAGTCGCTCGATGACCTTCGAGCTGTTCATGAGATGAGTCAAGGTCGCGTCGACCTCACTGTGGGTTCAGCGCTTGATCTTTTTGGTGGTACCGGCGTGCACTATGCAGACTGCGTCGAATTCAACCGCACACACCGTTGATTCGGGCGAGTGCGTGCCTACAGCATGCTGAGGCCGGCCAGACCCCACAGGACCAAACCGATCCACAAGAGGTGAGAGGCTGTGCGCTGGCGCAGTGCCCGGGTCATGAGGCCAGTCAGGATCATGATTAACACGATTTCTACGACGAGCGTGGCGATCTCAAACGTGTTGAGATGGCTCTTGCCACCCGGCACGATCGAACGCCCCGGCATCCACCGTGAGCCGTGCGCAAGTGCCGGCGGCGCAAGCGGCAGGCCCGCGGTACGACTCATGACGTAGACCGCAATAACCGAAACGGTCCCCCACACCCCCACGAGGAGCAAATTGTCGCGAACCGGCTTTCGCAAGAGGCCCACAGCCAGCGCACCCTGCGCAATCGCAATCAAGGCAAAGAACACACCAGAAGCGGCCCACCAATGCCACTGATCAGGTGTCGCTACAGCGTGCGCAAGGGCTACAGCGGACGACAGCGCCACAGCCGCGTCAACGGCAAGGCTCCTCTGGCGCGATGTGAGCCTCCTGCGCTCCGTTGACTCGTTCGCAAAGGTGATCGCGGCCGCGCCTTCGAATGCTTGCCGACGTGAAGCATCGTCGGCGTTCACAGCGGAACACCGAATTGGGAACGTGGTCGTTCACGGCTGGTCATCGACACCATCTCCTCAATACCTCAAACCTCATCGTGGTTGATCTGATTGAGCTTCTCAATGAGTCAAAGGGCTTGCGCCGCCTGGCAAGACCGCATTTCAACCTAGGTACCCAAGTCGTAGGTCGCTCGGTCCATCAACCCCGAAAAACGCAGGAGCCGGTCGATCCCACGGGATCGACCGGCTCCTGCACACGATGAAAGAGCGGTCATCCGACCGCTGGACTCACTTGAGCTCGACGACTGCTCCGGCCTCCATGAGGGCGGCCTTTGCCTTCTCGGCGTCGTCCTTGGTTGCCTTTTCGATGATCGCCTTGGGGGCGGCATCGACGAGGTCCTTGGCTTCCTTGAGACCCAGGCTGGTGAGCTCGCGCACGACCTTGATGACCTGAATCTTCTGAGCGCCAGCCTCTTTGAGGATGACGTCAAACTCGTCCTTTTCTTCTTCGACGGGGGCTGCGGCTGCGCCGCCCCCAGCCACGGCTACAGCCATTGGGGCTGCGGCGGTGACGCCGAACTTCTCTTCGAATGCGTCGAGCAGTTCCTTGAGCTCGATGACGGTCATGTTGGCAATTGCGTCGAGGATGGTGTCCTTCGATGACATGTTGAATTTCTCCTTGAAATGGTTGTGCAGTAGTGCAGATTGAGTCGGTCACGGGGTCGCCGTGAGTAATGCAGCGGCCTATGCCGCTTTCTGATCGATGAGGGCTTTGAGGCCGTAGGCAAAGTTGCGAGGCAGCGCCTGCAACAGACCGGCAGTCTTGACAAGCGGAGCTTGAAAGGCACCGGCAAGCTGGGCCAGCAACACGTCGCGTGGCGGCAAATCGGCAAGTGCCTCGATGTCCTTGGCAGACAACGTGTTCGTTCCGAGTGAGCCGCCCTTGATGACGAGCAACGGGTTGAGCTTTGCAGCGTCACGCAGCGCCTTGGCTGCCGCTGCAACGTCGCCGTTCACGAATGTGATGCCGGTCGGTCCGACGAGCATTGATTCGAGACCGTCAATGCCGGCCTCGTGAGCCGCGAATCGAGCCAACGTGTTCTTGTATACCTTGTACTCGGCGCCTGACTGACGAAGTGTGCGACGCAACTGTGCGAGTGACGCAACGCTCATGCCGCGGTATTCGGTGATGATCGCCGCGTCGGCAGCACTGAGCTTCTCTCGAATTTCGGCGACGACTGCCACCTTTTCTGGTCTTGGGTTCTCCATGTACACCTCCTCTCAAATGTCGTGCGGGGCGCTCGCTTGAGAGCGAACGCCACCCGGCAACGACACGATCAATGAGAAGGGTCGAGATCTGGGAGGTGTTCACCTCGTCTGGCGGAACTTCCATTACCCTGCCGTCCCCGTTGGGACGACCGGACCAGATGTCTTCGGCAAGCAACCGATGGGTTGTAGATTGAGCAGGCTACCGGCTGAGCCACAAAATGTTGTCGAGCAACAAATTGAAGCTGCTTGGGTCGCAATGATCAGACGATGTCTGGGCGCAGGCGGCTGGTGTCAAGCTTGACACCGGGGCCCATCGTGGACGACAGCGTGATCTTGCGTAGATAGCGACCTTTGGCCGACGCCGGCTTGGCCCTCTGCAGTTCGTCGAGCACTGCACGAAAGTTCGCCTCGAGCGCTTCGGGAACGAAACTCACCTTGCCGAGGGGAACGTGCACATTGCCGTAACGATCGGTGCGGTACTCGACCTTGCCGCCCTTGAACTCGGCGACCGCGCGGGCAACGTCGTTGGTGACGGTGCCGGTCTTGGGGTTTGGCATGAGACCACGGGGACCGAGCACACGGCCGAGGCGACCAACCATTGGCATGAGATCTGG
The DNA here is from genome assembly GCA_043743395.1 of Actinomycetota bacterium. Lineage (GTDB taxonomy): Bacteria > Actinomycetota > Acidimicrobiia > Acidimicrobiales > Ilumatobacteraceae > WLMZ01. The sequence continues at coordinate 7,093 of JAYTWP010000530.1, forward strand.
CGTGGCGATCGCCACATCGAAGTTCATGTTGCCTTTTTCGATCTCTGCGGCCAGATCGTCAGCGCCGACGAACTCGGCGCCGGCGTCACGCGCTGCTTGAGCTGCTTCACCAGCGGCGAACACGGCGACGCGAACATCCTTACCGGTACCACTTGGCAACGCAACGGTGCCACGCACCATCTGATCGGCTTTACGCGGATCGACGCCAAGCCGTGCAGCGAACTCGACGGTTTCGTCGAACTTGGCTGACGCCAACGATTTCACCAAAGCCAACGCCTCGGTCGGCGTGAACAGTTGGTCGCGGTCGAACTTCTTGGCTGCGTCTGTGAACTTCTTACCTGACATTTTCTGTCTCCCTCAGTGTGAGCACCGCCGGGCGAGGTTGTCCCGGTCGAGTGATGTTGTGTGACTGTGTGACGCTGTGTTGTGTGAACGATCTGGCCTCTTGCCCGACGGTTGACCCTTTGTAGC
>JAYTWP010000531.1:0-2565 GCA_043743395.1 Actinomycetota bacterium
AGGATGCGGTACAAGCCGCTGAAGTTGCCCGGCAGCCAATATCCAAAACCGCCGTGCTCGGTCGGGATGCACAGTCGGTTGAGTCCGGCGATCACCGACTCGGCGAAGTTCTCGAACGGAAACGCTGAGGTTTCGTCCAGTGCGCGCATTCGGCTACGAAAGTTCGGACCCAGTTGCTCGACCTGGGCGAGCAACGCGGCGGTCGTCTCGTTGACGTTGCGAGCGGCGATGGTGGGGGAATCGAGCGATGTCATGGGCATGAACTTTCGTGTGATGTCGGAACAATCGTTCGCGAAGTGATCGAGGAAAACCTTATCAGTCGAAGAAACATTGAAAATATCTATGTCTATCTGCGAGAGTGGGGTCGAGGAATCGATCGATTTGGAGCAACGTGGGCGAGCTGAATCTCAGGCAAATGCGCTATGTAGTTGCGATGGCTGACGAAGGCTCCATCTCCAGCGCGGCACGTGCGCTCAACGTCACCCAACCAACACTGTCGAGCAGTCTTCGCGAGCTCGAGCACTCGCTCGGCGTCACGTTGTTCCTCCGCTCTCGCGGCCGCCCATTGGCGCTGACGCCCGAGGGCAGGGTGTTGCTGCCTGAGATCCGCCGACTCGTTCAACACTCGGCCGATGTCGAGCATCGTGCGCAAGGTTTGGCCGCACCTCAGACTGGTTCGGTACGAATCGGTTCACTCGTCACGATCGCACCGGTGCTCCTCGCGCCGTTGCTGCGGGCCTTTCGCGACCGTCGGCCCGATGCCGGATTCAACGTCACCACGGGCGATCAACAAGAACTCCTCAATGGGTTGCGAACAGGCGACCTACATCTCGCGCTGACCTATGACCTGAACCTCGACGAAGGAGTCAGTTTTCAGCCGATCGCCACCGTGGCGCCAAAGGTGCTGCTGCCGTCAGCGCATCGATATGCGGGCCGTCGATCAGTGAAGCTGTCGGCTTTGTCGAAGGAACCGTTCATCTTGCTCGATCTGCCACTCAGCCGCGATTACTTCATGAGCGTGTTCCTCTCGGCCAGCGTCAGTATGCGTCCCTCGTTCCGGTGCAGCGATCTCAGCTTTGTCCGCTCGCTGGTAGCCGGGGGCTTTGGTTACTCGATCGTCAATCTCGTGCCGCTCGATCACGGCGTCAAGTCAGAGTTGTCGTACGTTCCGATCGAAGGTGCAGTACCTCGCGTGCAACTTGGCTTCGCGACAGCCGAGCCGAAGTTGTCTGGCACCGCAGAGGAGTTTCGATCGATGGCGGCGTCGCTTTTACCCACCCTGCTGTCACGTCGGATGCGCTGAGACTCGCCTCCGATGGGTTCGCAGTTCAGGCGCGGGATCGGCACTCTCTGCAAACGGCGTCGATCAGTCGACGGGTGAAACTCGAGCACGCGCGCAGTTGTTGGTCCGACACGTATTCGTCGGGCTTGTGTGCGACGCCAATATCGCCAGGACCGCACACCACGACGGCCGCACCCAGCGTTCGCGCGAAGAGGCCACCTTCGGTGCCGAAACCAAGTGGCGTACTTGGCCCGCGATCAGCAGTTCGTTCGACGAGGCGAACCCATTCGTTCGCCGTGTCAGTAGCCAATGCCGGATAGCGAGCGATCTCGCCGACTTCAATACCGCCACCAACGGCACCGAGCGCGACCCGCTCGGCCTGCACCGTCTGCCAGAAAGGCGCGAGCAGTTGGTCCGGATCGTGCGCGTTGCTGTGACGCAACTCGAAGGTCAGCTCGCACAGTTCGGCGAGCACGTTCAGGGCGCTGCCCCCGCTGATACTGCCGATGTTGATGGTGACTTCGGCAAAACCCTCGCCCATTTCGTCGCGCGAAGCGCTCGCGCGGTATGGCTCGGCAACCGCCTGCAAGGCGGTGATCACCGTCGCTGCGGTATTGATTGCGCTCGGCAGGAATGGCGACAGGCTCGAGTGGGCGGGCTGCGCGGTCATCCTGACGCGATAGGCGATCTTGCCGAGGTGGGCGTGGCGGGGCCGCATCATGGTGGGCTCGCCGATCAGCACAAGGTCGGGTCGCACGTGGTCATGATCGCCGTGCTCACCCAACTGATCGAGCAGTCCGCGCACGCCCACGCAGCCGACCTCCTCGTCATATGAGAGAGCGATATAGAGCGGTCGAGCGAGCGTGCTGATGTTGATCTCCTCGACGGCGGTCAGCACACACGCGATGAAGCCCTTCATGTCGGCGGTACCACGACCAATCAACTTGCTGCCCTCGGTCGCGAGTGAGTAGGGGTCCGTTGCCCACCCCTGGCCGGCGGGCACCACGTCGGTGTGCCCGGACAGCATCAACCCACCGGGCACTTGCGGACCGATCGATGCCAAAAGATTCGCTCGCCCGTGCGGGCCTTCGATGATCGACACTGTGGCGCCGTAGGTCTGGAGATGATCGGCAGCCCAATCGATGAGCTGTCGATTTGGCGTTGTGCTCTCTGTGGGCATGGCCACCATGTGGGCGAGCAGACCCAAGACACGATCGTTCATTTCGGGTCGTTCGATCGCGGTCATCGTTGTCAGTATGGCCTAACGCACCGGTGAGCCCGGA
>JAYTWP010000532.1:0-1842 GCA_043743395.1 Actinomycetota bacterium
GGTCGCCGGGACCCCCATGAGGAATATGCCGTCGCCATTGGAGGTGAACGTGTCCGCTTCTACCGATCTTCTACCGAAGTTCGCACCACCGACCACCAACGACCAACACAGATCACCACGATCAAGCAGCATCGTCGCAGCTCACGACCACTGAACAACACAGATCAACAGCGAGCCACACGATTTCGTGGGGTTCGATTCCCCCCAGCTCCACCATCACATATGCCCTGACCAGGGGATATGCCGAGAAATCGGCGGGGGGAATCCCCCCAGTGTGTTGGGACAAAACCCCAGGTCAACGGCTTGCGCAGACCCGAAGAAGCGGCCAGCTTCTACCGGTTCCCTACCGTTCAAAACAGTCCGTCAGCACTTCGGCGTGTACAAAGTCGACACTCATCGTTGACAAAGACACAGCGTTGATCACTCTTTGTTGATGACACCGCGTCGGCCGACAGTCTCGAGCGAAACGATCGTGGTGGGGCCAGAGATGGTGCGTCGTCTGCGGCGCCTCGGCCGAAGGGTCGACGAAGCGACGGTCGAGCGCAACAGGGCGATCGTCGAGGCGCATCGCGACGGCCTGTCTCTGCGCGCCATCGCGGATCTTGTCGGCATCTCGTATTCGGGCGTCGACAAGATCACTAGGCGCCTCAGCGGAACCGACGTCCTCACCGTGTGGACCACCCCGGTCAACGGCAAGCAGACCCGCTACAACTTCGCAGGAACCATCCCCCCGCATGCCCGCGTCCAGCTCATCGATCACGGTGATCAGATCATGTTCACGTTCGACAACCCGACGAACGCTGCCGTCCCAGTCGACAACCACACGTACTTCACCGACGTCGGCACCGAAGTGCACGACCGATACCGCATGGAACTCGTCCATCCATTAGAGGTGGGTGTGGTGGCAACGATCGACGCGACAGAAGATGGGTAGAACCTCAGGCTTCGGGTAGCTTCGAACGAGTGGCAACTTCCCCCCCGTCCAGTTCTCGGACGCCGATCCGACGACTGCTCTTGATAGGTATCGGAGCGGGTGACCCGTCGTTCGTGACAGCGCAAGCCGCGGGAGCGATCGCCGAGGTCGACGCGTTCCTGGTCATTGACAAGGGCGGGGCGAAGGGGGACCTAGCGAGTGTTCGGCGCCAGGTTCTCGATCGGTTCGCTGGGAGCAAGCCGTTCCGAATGCTCACACTCGAGGACACCGTGCGCGGCACCGACGTGCCCTACGACGAGGCGGTGGCTCGCTGGCACTTGGAGCGAGTTGCCGCGTTCGAACGCATCTTGCTCGCCGACATCGATGAGGATGAGACTGCCGGCATTCTTGTGTGGGGTGACCCATCCTTGTACGACAGCACGCTCCGGATCGTCGATCAGGTGAACGCTGGCGGGCGTTTGAGCGTGGATTTCACGGTGTTCCCCGGTATCAGCAGCATCCAACTGTTGACGGCGCGCCATCGGATTCCGCTCAATCGGATCGGTCGATCGGTACATATTACAACGGGCCGGCGCCTGCGCGAGGGGCTGCCCGATGGTCTCGACGATGTGGTGGTGATGCTGGACGCCGAGACGAGCTTCAGAACCGTGATCGGGTTCGGCTTCGAGATCTTCTGGGGCGCCTATCTCGGTGGTCCCGATGAGATCCTGATCGCGGGGCCGCTCGATGATGTGGCCGATGAGATCGTGCGGGTGCGGGCTGAGGCTCGCGCGGCGAAGGGTTGGATGTTCGACACCTACCTGCTTCGGCGTCTGAGCAACTGAGCGCTGGCGGACGCCGCGACGAGAAGTGCTGCGGTCATCGCAGTGGTGTGGCGGCGAAGGCGAACAGCGGCTGCGATCGTGGTG
>JAYTWP010000533.1:0-2045 GCA_043743395.1 Actinomycetota bacterium
ACGATGTGGCCAGCGTCGACCTCGAAGTGATGGCGCAATGCTTCGCGCGTATCGGAGCGGCCCATGCCATCGGTACCGAGCGACACGAACTGACGGCCAGACACGAAGCGGGCGATCTGTTCGGGAACGATCTTCATGAAGTCGGTCGTCGCAATGATCGGCCCGGGTGACTGGCGCAGCAGGCTGGTGACGAGCGGAATCCGCGCAAGCTGATCGGGGTGGAGACGATTCCACCGCTCGACAGCAAGAGCGTCCTCACGCAAAGCCTTGTACGACGTGGCTGACCAAAGTTCGGCGCCGACACCGTACGACTTGAGCAGATCTGCCGCGGCAGCGCGCACAGCGCCTTGGGCCGACCCCGAGAAGATCAGCGTCACATGCAGATCGGCAGCCGGGGCGTCTTGGAACTTGTACAAACCGCGAACGATCTCTTCGTCGACGCCTTCGCGGGCGGGGGTGGCCGGCATCACGTAGTTCTCGTTGTACAGCGTGAGGTAATAAAACACGTCCTCGTTCTGGGCGCCGTACATACGATGCAGGCCAGCACGAACGATCGCCGCGATCTCGTAGGCGAACGCAGGGTCATAGGCCTGGCACGCGGGCACGGTGCTCGCGAGAACAAGGCTGTGGCCATCTTGATGCTGCAGCCCTTCACCCATCAGGGTGGTGCGTCCCGCTGTTGCTCCCATGAGGAAGCCCTTGGTGCGCGCATCGGCCGCTTGCCAGATGAGATCGCCCACTCGCTGGAAGCCGAACATCGAGTAGAAGGTGTAGAAGGGCACCATCGGCACTCCGCGCGTCGCGTACGCCGTGCCGGCAGCGATGAAGCTGGCCAGTGACCCGGCCTCGGTGATGCCCTCTTCGAGCATCTGGCCGTCGCTCGACTCGGCGTAGGACTGCAGCAGATCGTGATCGACCGGCTGGTACTTCTGCCCCTGCGACGCGTAGATCTTGAGCTCGCGAAACAACCCGTCCATACCGAACGTGCGCGCTTCATCGGGCACGATCGGCACGATGCGTTGACCAATGTTGGGATCGCGCGCGAGCGTGCGCAGCAGGCGCGTGAAGCCCATGGTGGTACTCACGAGTTGCCCGCCGGATCCGGCGCGAAGCTCGGCAAAGGCACCGTCGTCGGGCATCTCGATGGTGCGGCGGGCTTTGGTGACGCGCTTGGGGATGCTGCCCCCGAGCGCTCTGCGCCGTTCCATCATGTACTGGTACTCGACGCTGTCTTCTGGTGGCCGGTAATACGGCAGGCCACCGTTTTCGAAGAGGCTGTCGGGAATTTCGTCGTGAAGGAACAGCCGGTCGCGCAACGCCATCAGTTGTTTTGAGGTGAGCTTTTTGATCTGGTGCGTCGCATTTCGGCCTTCGACATCTGGGCCGAGTGTCCAACCCTTGATGGTCTTGCACAAGATGACTGTGGGAGCTCCACTGCCGAGGTTGTCCGCCGCAGCCTTGTACGCCGCGTACAGCTTGCGATAGTCGTGACCACCGCGCGGCAGGTTGAGGAGTTCATCATCGGACAGGTGCGCGACCATCTGTCGCAACCGCGGATCTGGACCGAAGAAGTTCTCACGGATGAAGTTGCCGTCCTCGACGGAGTAGCGCTGGAACTCGCCGTCGACGGTGGTGTTCATCCGGTTGAGGAGTACGCCCTCGGTGTCCTTGGCGAGCAGGTCGTCCCACTTCGAGCCCCAGATCACCTTGATCACGTTCCAGCCGGCGCCACGAAACGTTGCCTCGAGTTCTTGGATGACCTTGCCGTTGCCGCGCACCGGGCCATCGAGTCGCTGCAAGTTGCAGTTGACGACGAAAACGAGGTTGTCGAGCTTCTCCCGGCTCGCCAACGAAATGGAGCCGAGTGTTTCGGGTTCGTCGCACTCACCGTCGCCGAGAAAGGCCCAGACGCGACTGGCGCTGGTGTCGTCGAGGCGCCGGTTGTGCAGATAGCGATTGAACCGTGCGTGATAGAGCGCGGTGAGTGGGCCGAGGCCCATGCTGACCGTAGGGAACTCCCAGAACTCGGGCATGAGCCGCGGGTG
>JAYTWP010000534.1:0-4551 GCA_043743395.1 Actinomycetota bacterium
CTGATGGTGGATTGCGGGGACGACCAGGTATCGATCGGCGACGAAGTTGTGCTGATCGGCGAGCAGCGAGGAGCCGCTGCAGTGGCGCAGATCACGGTCGAGGAGTGGGCTGATCGCCTTGGCACCATTGGGTACGAAGTACTTTGCGGGCTCGGCCAACGGATTGAACGGTTCTACCCGTGACCTCGACGCACCGATGAACGAGCACTGTCGATGATCGAACTCGCCTCGCACTCACCCGAAGACACACGCGCGATCGCCGCGGGTGTTGCCCAGTTGGCGCGCTCCGGCGATCTGATTGTGCTCGCTGGTCAGATGGGTGCCGGAAAGACAGCGTTCGCGCAGGGGTTTGCCCGTCGCTTGGGTATTTCAGAACCCGTGACATCGCCGACCTATACCTTGGTGCACACGTATCAGTCCGGCGCCAACGTTCTACATCACGCGGATCTGTATCGGCTCGAACACACGACTGAAGTCGACGACCTCGCCCTGACCGAATTGCTCGAGGAGGGCTCGATTGTGTTGGTTGAGTGGGGCGACGTCGTCGATCTCGGTCCGCATCTTCGAATCGAACTCCGGTATGTCGAAGAACCCGCTGACGCAGATGACCTCCAGGCCGATCATCGCCTGATCACCATCACCTCGAGTGACCAGCGTTGGAGCACCCGGTGGGAGCGGCTCGAGGCTGCAGTTGACGAATGGACGTCGTCGTGATCACGCTCGGCATCGAAACGGCGACGCAAGTTGTCAGTGTCGCGCTCGGTGGCGATGAAGGTTTGCTCGGCGTCGTGGAGATCATGCAGGGTCGTCGTCACGCTGAGATTCTGGCGCCGGCAATCTCGTTCCTTTGCGAGCAAGCGCGCGTATCGATTCGAGAAATTGGTGCAATCGGCGTCGATGTCGGCCCGGGACTCTTCACCGGAATGCGCGTTGGAATCGCCACTGCCAAGGTGATGGCACAATCGCTCGATGTTCCTCTGGTCGGTATTTCGTCGCTCGATCTGTTGGCGTTCCCGTTACGACATACGTCGAAGGTCATCGCCAGCGTGATCGATGCACGAAAGGGTGAGGTGTTCTTCGCCTTCTATCTTCCTTCGCCTGGCGGGGTGCAACGCGTCAGCGACCCCCGCGCATGCAGTGTCGAGGACTTCAATGCCGATGTGATGGCGCGTGGCCAAAGCGTGTTGGCCGTCGGCGACGGCGCACATCGGTACCGAGACGACATCGATACGGCGATCGAGGTGGCCGATCTGTCACATCCCTCTGCAGCACCCCTCGTTCACTTGGCTCGCGCCCGGGCATTGCGGAGTGATGTCGAGAGCGCTGGTGCGGCGAATATCGATTCGGTGCACCCGCTGTACTTGCGAGCTCCCGATGCCCAGATCAATTGGAGCACTCGGTGAGTGTGCTTTCGCGGTTTCTCAATCGCGAGGTACCAGCACGCGGTCTGGTGCTCGCGCCGATGCGGCGGCGCGACCTGACGGCGATCCAGGTCATCGAACGTCAGGTCTATCCGCAGCCGTGGTCGATCAATGTGTTCCTCAACGAGATCGAGATGGCCAAGCAGGGTCAGCGTTATTACATCGCGGCCCACCGAGGTGGCCAGCTCGTTGGGTACGCCGGGATGATGTTGGTCATGGATGAGGCCCACATCACGAACATCGCCACCGACCCAACACGGCGGCGCGGTGGCATCGGGCGCCGCCTGCTTGCCGACTTGGCGTGGGAAGCTCGGCGTCGGGGCTGCACGGGTCTGACGCTCGAGGTGCGCATGGGGAACGCTGCGGCCCAGGGTCTGTACCACCAGTTCGGTTTCGAGCCCGCCGGAATCCGCCAGAAGTACTACGAAAGCACCGAGGACGCCATTGTCATGTGGTGCCACAACATCGACAGTCCCGAGTATGCGGCACGGCTGCGTCAGGTCTGCCCTGAGGCCACCGACATGAGAGGTGAGTCATGAGAGTGGATGACGCCACGGTAGTGCTCGGGCTCGAGACGAGCTGCGACGAAACCGCCGCCGCGGTGGTCATGGGCGGCAGTGACGTGCTCAGCAGCGTAGTGAACACCTCGATCGAACAGCACGTGCCGTATGGAGGCGTCGTTCCCGAGATCGCGAGCCGCGCTCATGTCGAGCTGATTGCACCAGTGATTGCGCAGGCGATCGAGGAGTCGGGTGTGACCGAATCGCGCATCGATGCCGTCGCTGCAACGGTGGGCCCGGGTCTTATCGGCGCTTTGTTGGTGGGCGTTGCTGCGGCGAAGGCGTTGGCACTCGTGTGGGACGTGCCGTTCGTCGGTGTCAATCATCTCGAGGCCCATCTCTATGCCGGTCTGCTCGAGGACCCCTCGCTGGAAATGCCGCTTGTGGTGCTGCTCGTTTCGGGTGGTCACACGATGCTTGTTGAGATGAGGGGTCACGGCCAATATCGGCTTCTGGGCGAGACGATCGACGACGCTGCGGGAGAGGCATTCGACAAAGTCGCGAGGTTCCTCGGACTGGGGTATCCGGGCGGACCTGCGATCGATCGCGAAGCAAACTACGGCGACCCCACCGCGATCGCGTTTCCGCGGGCAATGCCGGACTCGCTCAACTTTAGCTTCAGCGGTTTGAAGACTGCGGTGATGAATCATGTCCGCAAGCATCCCGAGGCGGTGACCGCCGACGTGGCGGCGTCGTTCCAAATGGCGGTGGTCGATTCGCTCGTCGCAAAGGCCCGTCGCGCAGCGCGAGAAGTCGGGGCGAAAGGACTTGCACTCGGAGGCGGGGTGGCGGCCAACACGCTGCTTCGTGAGCGCTGGGCATCAGCCTGCGAAGAAGATGGCATTCGAGCGTTCGTTCCGAGTCGGGCGATGTGCACCGACAACGCAGCGATGATCGCCGCAGCGGGCTGGTTTCGTTTGCAGAGTGACGGGCCGAGCTCGCTCGATTGTGGGGCCTACCCGGGGCTGCGATTACCGCTGGTACAGTCCTAGACCCCATGAGTCGTCTCGCTGCATACATCGTTACTGCGCCCGGACTCGAGCAGGTCACGGCAAACGAGATGGCCAAGCTAGACATGAAGGTAGTGGATCTTGGCGTTGGTGGACTGACTGCTTCGATCACGTGGTCACAGCTCATGCTTGCCCATCTCCACCTTCGTACGGCGACTCGCGTGCTCATCCGCATTGGCCGATTCGAGGCCACAGGGTTCGGCGATCTCCAAGCCGGGCTACGCGACATTCCGTTTCATGAGTGGCTCCCCAAGCGTTGTGCACTGAACATCAGCGTGTCGGCCACGGGGTCACGTCTGAATCACACCGGTGCGATCGAAGAGCGGGTGCGCGCTGTCGTACGGCGGGCCTACGATCCAGCGTTCGAGTACGAAGGCGGCGTGCACACCTTGCATGTGCGGATCGCACGCAACATCGCAACGATCAGCATCGATGCCACCGGCGATCCGATGTATCAACGTGGTTGGCGAACAGAATCCGGCCCTGCGCCAATTCGAGAGACACTCGCCGCGGCCCTGCTGCAATGGAGCGGAGCGACTGCCTACAAGGGTGTGCTCACAGATCCGTGTTGCGGCGCCGGCACCATCATGATCGAGGCGGCACAGATGGCGAGGCGAATGCCTGCTGGGCGTCATCGTTCATTTGCATTCGAGAACTGGCTGCCCGTCGACCCAGCGCAGTGGGCCAAGCTCCTGGCTGCCTCCGACGCCGATGTGCGTGGGCCGCTGAAGAAGAAGTTTGTGGCCCGCGATATTAGAGGCGAGATGGTGGCCAAGGCGCGGGCCAACGCCGAACGAGCAGGTGTGCTCGACGACATCACGTTCGAAGTCGGCGACGCGACCAAGACCCTGATCGGGTCGACAGGTGGCGAAGGCCTGGCCGTGGTCACGAATCCGCCGTACGGCGAGCGCCTCAGCGCGGCAAATCAGCGTTCGTTGTATCTGGCGCTTGGGCAAGCCGAGCGACTCGCTGCAATCGCTCCCGCGTCGAGTCTGCCATCCTTCAAGCGTGAGTTCGACGACTCGCTGGCTACCAGCAACGGCGGGCTTGCGGTTCGATTCGTGCAGGTAGCGTTTTCGGGGTGAGGTCGCTGCAGTTGGGTCGCTACGAGGTCTGGCCCCCCGTCGTGCTCGCACCGATGGCGGGCGTGACCAACGCGCCGTTCCGCACGATGTGCCGCCGGTTTGCCCCCGACCTCATCTACGTCAACGAGATGGTCATGGCAACGGCGTTGGTGCACGGCAACGCCAAGACGGCGCGGCTGGCCACCTTCGGCCCAGAGGAATCGCCGCGGAGTCTGCAGTTGTATGGCAGCGATCCGGCCATCATCGGCGAGGCCGTGCGGCTGTTGTGCTCGCAGGATCGTGTCGATCACATCGATCTCAACTTCGGCTGTCCCGCACAGAAGGTCACGCGCAAAGGTGGCGGTGCTGCTGTGCCTCTGAAGCCGAACCTGTTGCGCGCGATTCTGCGTGCCGTAGTCACGGGTGCGTCGCCGTATGGCATTCCGGTGACCGCAAAGTTTCGTATGGGCATTCACGACGAGTTGCTCACCTTCGT
>JAYTWP010000535.1:0-1731 GCA_043743395.1 Actinomycetota bacterium
GTTTCCATGAGAAGGTCAAACCCGGCCCAAGCTTCATCGCCGCAGCCTACGCCTCGCGAACAAAGACGACGCCGCAAAGGTCCATCGAGGGGTGATGCGTGGAGCGATCCCGTCGCGACGGAGTGCTCAGCATCGGCTGTAGGTGCCCTGTGAATACTGCGAAGCTGTGATGGTGGCAACTGATGACACGCTGATCGAGCGACTCTTGCGAGTGATCGACGAGGGACGTCGAACAGGAACATACAAACTTGCCCTCCTGCTCGACCTCGTGACACGGGGCATCCCCTTCCATGTCGTGCACAGATCGCTCGACGAACGCGTTGCACAGGTTCGGTCGATACTCAAAGGGGATGAGGTCGTCTCGGTTTCTCGGCAGGGCTCGCTCGGTCCACGACTGGTGGAAGTGACTCGATGAACGGATAGGACACACCCCCGGAGGGTTCGACCATGGATGAGACATACGTACAAAGGGCGATTGGCGCGGTGGTTGGCTCTGCAGTTGGTGACGCTCTCGGTGCTCCCTTCGAGTTCGGTCCTGCCGGGCAGTACTCCGCCCGATTTCTGCGTCCGGTGCTCGACGGCAACGCAGAGATGATCGGCGGCGGCGGGTTCGGGTGGTCGCCCGGGGAGTTCACTGACGATACGCAGATGGCGATACTGCAGGCCGAAAGCTTGCTCGACTGCGGCGGCTTCGACGGTGCCGACCTGTTCGACCGCTTTCGGATCTGGGCAGCCGACGCTCCAGATGTGGGTGTGCAGACAAGCGCGGCACTTCGCTCAGGGCTCCCCTGGGACACGGCGGCCGCCGAACACTTCCGCCGAACGGGCCGCGCGGCCGGTAACGGCTCCATCATGCGCGCAGCGCCCACGGCGGTGTGGGCTGCATCGCTCCCTGCCGAGCGGAACGTCGCGCTCGCGACCGCGACTGCGCGGGTGACGCACGGGGATCCTTCAGCCGGATGGGGTACGGCCATCCTGCACCAAACAATCGCCGCTGCCATTCACGGCGAGGACCCGTGGGCGACGTTGTCAGCTGTGATCGGTGCGCTGCCGCTTGGCCAAGAACTGTTCGCCGAGATGCTTGCCCCAGGGTGGACACCCGCTGACTCAACGCTGTCAAACGGGACTGTGTGGACCTGCCTCGCTCAGGCCGTGTGGGCGGTTCGACGAGCCGCCACGTTCGAGGAAGCTGTTACGGCCGCGATCGACCTGGGCGGCGACACTGACACAGTCGCTGCTGTCGCTGGCGGGTTGGCCGGCGCAATGTGGGGTGCGGGTGCTGTCCCTGAGCGCTGGACAACTCATCTGCACGGCCGGCTGACCACCCGCTCTGGCGCACGTCGGTACAACCATGCCGCTCTGGTTGACCTGACGCACCGACTGCTCGCCGCAGCGCCGATTGCGTGAGTCCCGCAGGCCCACCCATCGACCGGCGCTCGGCGAGGTAGGAGTGCGGTTGCGGACCACAACCTGATCCGGATCAACGCGACAGAACCGCCCCGCCGCCAGATCGATGGTGAGTCTGGCTATCGCACACCCCACTGTTACACTGATCACGTATTCATCCAGAGGACTCGAGGGACCTGGCCCGTTGAAAGTCCGCCAACCTGCCGAAAGGCGTGGTGGCAACGCCAGGTGCGATGAAAGGAACATCATGACCACCTCACCGATTCGTTCGCGTGTACCGATCAACCCGGGCGAGGAGTGACGCCATGACCGACGCGATCGACC
>JAYTWP010000536.1:0-3298 GCA_043743395.1 Actinomycetota bacterium
CGCGGTGAACGGCTGTGCTTCGCGGCCGCTTCCTGCGCCGGTCATGAGTTCGCCGTGCCAGGCGTCGATACCGCCATCGAGCACCGCTGCATTGCGACCGATCATGCGCAGCATCACGGCCAGACGTCCAGCCGTCATGCCGCCTGTGTCGTCGTACGCGATGACGGTGGTGTCGTCGCCAATCCCGAGTGCGCCCATGCTTGCTGCAAACGCGGCTGCTGACGGAAGCGGATGGCGTCCCTCGGTCGCGGGCGCATCGTGCGCGGCGAGATGTTGTTCGAGATCGACGAAGATTGCTCCGGGCAGATGACCGTTTTCGAACGCCACACGGCCGTCACGACCGTCGAGATACCAGCGCACGTCGACCAACATTGCGTCTGGAAATTTGACGAGATCATCGATAGAAACAATGGGTGGCATGGTGGTCATTGCGGGAACCCTTCCAACGTCCAACCGAGAGTCTCCGCGGCTGAGAGCACGGCACGCAATGGCCAGCCGAGCGCGCGTGCCGCTGCAGCAGCGTCGTCGTGTTCGACCTTGACCCGACCCGCCGCCAACTTGACGCGAATGCTGTGGCCCTCGACCTGCACTGTCGACTCGCTGCGCAGCTGGGGCCAACGTTCGATTGTGGTGCCGCGCACCCCGAGTGAGCCCGTCTCGTTGATCAGTACAGCTGCGACAGCTTGACTGACCGCTGGATCGCACAGTGCGTGCATGGTGTGCGCAGGGCGACCCTTCTTCATGACGATTGGTGTCGCCCATGCGTCGTGGGCGCCGGCCGTCAGCAGAGCCGCGATCGTGTGTGCGATGACCTCGCCGGTTACGTCATCGAGGTTCACCTCGAGAAGCCGTACGGGTTGGCCTGTTTGGCCTGCCGCTGTGATGTCGTCCGCTTGTGGGGTGCCGATGACCACCTGCACGACGTTTGGTCGGCCAGCGGTGTCTGCAGTACCGGCCCCGTAGCCGACCGAACGCACGTGCATCGGTGGCATCGGCTCGAACGCATCGGCCAACGCGGTCATCAGCGCAACGCCTGTCGGAGTTGCGATTTCCTTGCGTGTGTCGAGACCGAACGCCGGTGCATGGCGGTTGGCGAGAAGGCCCGTGACGGCCGGCGCGGGATTTGGCAACTCGCCGTGCGCGGCATGCACCGTGCCTCGGCCCACCGCGATGGGGCTGCAGACAATGCGATCGATACCAAGCACCTCGAGCGCGGCGCAGGACCCGACGATGTCGACGATTGCATCGACCGAGCCCACTTCGTGGAACTCAACATCAAGCGGGGGCATGCGATGCATGGCACCCTCGACGGCAGCGAGCGCATCGAAGGTGGCCAGAGCACGCACGCGAACCCGAGGCGGTAGATCGCTGGTGAGCAGGAGATCACGAATGACGCGGTAGGGACGGTGACCGTGATCATGATGGTGGTCGTGGTCGTGGTCGTGGTCGTGGTCACGTTGGTGGTTGTTCACCACCACGACGGCATGGGTGGCGGCAACACCGCAGCGCAGGACAGGTTCGAAGGTCAGGGCGTAATTTTCGATTCCGAGTCGGCCTACGATCTCGGCAACGGCGATGGGATCGGCACCCGCGTCGATGAGCGCCCCAAGCGTCATATCGCCCGCCGTACCAGCGAAGCAGTGGAACCAAGCCGTGGTCATTGCTTCATCATCCTCGCGATCGCACAGGCCGCACCGAAGCCGTTGTCGATGCCCACCACTGTGACTCCGCTCGCGCACGACGCGTGCATCGCGAGGAGCGCGGTCACGCCACTGAGTCCGGAGCCGTATCCGACGCTGGTGGGCACGGCGACGATAGGTGCGCCGCTGAGGCCACCGATCACACTTGCCAACGCGCCTTCCATTCCCGCCACGACCACAATTGCGTCCGCGTCGGTGATGTCATCGAGATGCGCCAGCAGGCGGTGCAACCCAGCAACCCCGACGTCGGTGAGTTGGCTCGGAGCAAAGCCATATGCGGACAGCGTGATCATGCACTCGTCGACGACGTGGTGATCGGCAGTACCTGCTGAGATCACCGACACCCGCGATGTGCGCCACGGTTGCGGCCGCCGCCACAGTGCGGTGCAACCGAGCTGAACAGCACTGCCGTGCGCTTCAACTGACGCGCCAATCTGCTCGTCACTCGCACGCGTGAGTAACACCGGATCGGTGCCGTGTTCGAGTAACTCGCCGACGATACGGCGTACCTGATCCACTGTTTTGCCGGGGCCGTAGACAGCTTCAGGGATGCCCTGGCGAAGTGCTCGGTGGTGATCGATCAGCGCATCGCCGAGGTCGGCAAAGGGCAGGCGACGCAATGTCGCGACAGCATCGTCGGGGCTGATCGCCCCACTGCTCACACCTGCGAGCAACTGACGGATGTCGGCCTCGTTCACGGCATGCATGCTGCCACGATCCCGACCGATCTGGGCACGAAATCTTCGGCTGCGCGCCATATTTCAGACTCTGGCAGCAGCTCGCGTGACGTAGCCTGAACCGATGAGCAACAAGCTGCGGGTTGGATTTTTCGGCCCCTTCGGCACGTTTACAGAACAGGCGCTGCTGACGCAGGCCGACCTTGCCAACGGTGAGCTCATTCCATTTCGTACCGTGCCCGACGTGCTCGATGCGGTCGAATCAGGTGCGGTCGATGCAGGGTTTGTACCGATCGAGAACTCGATCGAGGGCACCGTCAACTTCACCCAAGATGCTCTCGCCTTTGATCACGAGCTGCTTATCCAGCGCGAGGTGGTACTCGACATCGAGCACTGCTTGGTTGCCGCGGCGGGCACAACGATCGCAGATGTCAAAGAGGTGCTATCGATCCCCGTGGCGACAGCTCAATGTCATCAGTACTTGCGCACGCACCTTCCCGACGCGGTGATTCAGGAGGCGAGCAGCACGGCCGAGGCGGCGCGCACGATCTCCGAGCATCCGGCCTTAGGAGTTGCGGCGATCGCCCCGCGCAATGCGGCAAAGCTCTACGGACTTGAGGTGCTGGCATCCGACATTGCCGATCATGGCGCCAACCAAACCCGCTTTGTCCTCGTCGCAAAACACGGAATTCCGGCTCCGACGGGACACGACCGCACCGCGTTGGTCGTGTATCAGCGAGCTGATCAACCCGGAAGCCTCATCAGCATCCTGCAAGAGTTCGCAGCGCGGCGCATCAACCTGTCAAACCTGTTGAGCCGGCCGACGAAGCGTGGTGGTCTGGGCGACTATTGCTTCATCGTCTACGCAGATGGCCATATCGCCGACGAACTCTTGGCCGATGTCATTCGCTCGCTGCACTC
>JAYTWP010000537.1:0-3961 GCA_043743395.1 Actinomycetota bacterium
TGTTACAGCCGCTCATCGATGATTGGCCGAAGGTGATGCCACAGCTCCTCGGGCCCGTGCTCTCCATACCGCGACACCCAATCGCCTTGGGTCGTTTTGGCATGCATGCCCTGCAACCAACAACGATGTTGACGCGTCGCTTCAAGACCGAGGAAGCCGCGGCCCTCTTCGGCGGCTGCGCGGCGCACGCGATGCTGCCGCTGACGCGCCCGCTGACTTCGGCGTTCGGTCTGCTGCTCGCCGCTTCGGCGCACGCCGACGGATGGCCGTTCGCAGCAGGTGGGTCGCAAGCCCTGGCCGACGCGCTGTCGAGTCGGATGCGCGAGTTGGGTGCAGAGATTCGCACCGGTGTGCTGGTTCGTTCGATGGCCGACCTTCCGCCGCATCGGGTCGTGTTGTTCGACACCAACCCGGCGCAGTTGGCCTCGATCGCTGGCGACAAATTGCCACCCCGGTACCTGAACCGGTTGCGCCGATTCCGGCATGGTCCCGGGTCGTTCAAGATCGACTACGCGCTCGATGGCGCAGTGCCATGGGAGAGCGAAGCGTGTCGGCGCGCTGGCACCGTGCATGTTGTTGGCACCTTGGCAGAGTTGGTCGCAGCCGAGGCCGATGTGGCCGCCGGGCGCATGCCAGATCGTCCGCTCGTACTCGTGGTGCAACAGTCGCTGTTCGACGCCACTCGAGCACCGGCTGGCAAGCACACATTGTGGGCATACGCACACGTGCCACGCGGGTTCAGTGGCGACGCGACCGAGGCGATCGAGAAACAGATCGAACGTTTCGCCCCAAACTTTCGCGACCTCGTTATTGGTCGACACACTTCGACGCCGGCAGATCTTCAGACCTACAACCCCAACTACGTTGGCGGGGACATTGCTGGCGGAGCGCATACCGGCATGCAGATGATCTTCAGGCCCACCGTTGGGCTGCGTTCGTATGCGACACCGAATCCAACGTTGTATTTGTGTTCGGCCTCCACCCCGCCCGGCGCTGGAGTGCATGGCATGTGCGGGTGGCACGCAGCGGAGCGGGTGCTCGCCGGTCCCCTACGCTCGCCGTAGTCGGGGTGGTCGTGTGTCTACTCCAACTACTGTTCGGTTATGACGGCACTCCGGCTTGGCGACATCGCGAAGTGGCGATGAACCCAATCGACGTCACCATTGCGGCAACACTCGATTCCGCCCGTGGTGGCCGTGCGGCGGTGCTGCACGTGCATGGACCGCGTGGCGCTGGCAAGACGTGGTGGCTCGACGAGATCGCTCGCTTAGCGTCGCGCAGCGAGATGACGGTCGTGCGCGCTCGTGGAAGCGACGAGGAGCGCGAGCTCCCCTTCGCCGCGCTCTCCACGTTGCTCGCGCCGTTTCGTGATCGCCTCGCCGACAATGCTTGGACGCCACTTCGTGCGGTGGTTGCGTTTGATCCACATCCGGCTGACGCCTTCAAAGTGAAGCTGACCACGTTCCGCTTCTTGTGCGCGATGGCGGCAGAGCGCCCTCTCTGCCTTCTGCTCGACGACATCCACTTGTTGGATGCAGCGTCTCGCGAGGTACTTGTCTTTGCGATGCGTCGCGTCGATGCGGATGCAATCGCTTGTTGCACCACTGCACTGCAAGAGCAGGCACCGACGTCAACGATGCCGACAGTTTCCACGGCCATCGTTCGACTTGATCCCTTGTCCGTTCCCGCAATCGAGCGGTTGCTCGTCGAACATGGTGTTGCAACGAACGCGGCCGCCCGTTGCGCCGAGGTCGCCGACGGAAACCCCGGTATCGCTGTTGCTCTTGCAAGCGGACTCACGCACGCTCAGCGTGCAGGCACGGCGCCCATTTCGCTCTTGCCTCGCCCCAGTGGTGGCCTCGTCGACGAACTTCAGCAACGTCTACACGCACACGGGGACACGGTGTGCCGAGCGTTGGTTGTTGCGGCAGCCGAACATGGCGGCGATACGGCGGCTGTACGTGACGCACTGGTCGCCCTTGGTGAGGACACCGCAGGCTTCGACGCGGCCGAGGCTCTGGGCCTCATCGACATCGTGGGTTCACGCTTTACCTTCACCGATCAATGGATCCGGGTCGTCGCCTATCACCTCGTTGCGCCGGCCAGCCGTCGCGCAGCGCATCGCGCCCTCGCGGCCTGGTTCGATGCTCCCGAACAGGCCGCCGATCGCGCCTGGCATCTTGCCGCCGGTTCCGACGGACCCAGCGACGCTGTTGCCGACGCGTTGCACTTGGTTGCCGCCGACTCGGCCCGGCGTGGCGGTTTGGCGTCGGCAGCTCTCACTGCCGAGCGCGCTGCAGAGTTTTCGACAACGACCACTGCTCGCCAACGCCGCTTGCTCGCAGCGCTCGAATGGTGGATCGCGGCGGCGAACGTCGATGGTGTACGTCGCATCGTGCGCACGCTCGATCCGCACGATCTGAATGCGGCCACGGCGCGTGCAGAAGCAAGTGAATTCCTCGACGGTAATCGCGTCGAAGTGATCTGGGACGAACGAGCGAAGAACTCATCGACAGCCTCCATCGCCGACGGCCCGGCTCATGGATCTCAAGCGGTACAGCACTGGGTGCATCGCCGCGAGCGAAGGTTGGTTATCGAGGACGCCGCGCGTCGTGGCGACCATCGAGCCGTGACCCGCATCCTCGACGACGGCGGCGGGCGTGACCACGACGACGTGTCGGGCATTCTCGCTCGAGCGTCATCGATGCGTCATGCCGGTCGCCTTCGTGACGCACGAGAAATGTGCATCATGGCCTCCGCGATCCTCGAAGGTTCTGAAGCATTTCCAGCGTGGACTGCGCTTCTGCTGACCGTCGACCTCGACGTCCTGCAGGGAAGGGGCGACGATGCAATCGTCAGCCTCGAGGCGTATCGCGCGCGTCTACCAACATCGCTCCACGAGTTCGCTGCGGCGCTTTCCGGCAGAGCCCGATTGCAGCGCGACCCGGGTCTCAGCCTGGCTGAAGTGCCTGCCGCATTCATGCCGCTTGGCTCCGGACCATTGTTCGAAATTCGTGAGTTGATACGTGACGGCGTACTCGGCGGGGACCCGAATCCGTTGACGAGAGCGATCGAGTTAGCCGAACGGCATGCCTTGCCCGTCGAGTCTGGTGAGGCCCGACTATGGCTCGCCTTGTTGCAGCCCGCCCCGCTTCGAGGTGCCACGGTCGCGTTGTGCCGTGCGACGTTGCAGCGTTGCGGTGTACGCGCGTGGGACCAGCGCCTCGATCGGGCTGTCCTCGATGCAGCACCGGCCGTCGCGCTGCGAAAGGTGGATCCAGTCCTCGACGCGCTGAGTCATGCCGAGTTCCGAGTCGCCGAGGCGGCGGCGCGGGGGCTGACCAACCGAGAGATCGCAGCGACATTGTTCATCTCGGTGAAGACTGTGGATTTCCACCTGCAGCAGATGTATCGCAAGCTCGGGATACGGTCACGCACCGAACTCGCAGTGCGAATGACGAACTTTGAGCCGACAGCGAAAGGGGACCGACGATGAGCGATTGGTGGCGATCTGTCGACGACGAACTCAGACGTCTCGGTGATGCAGCCCCCGATCCCTGGGTTGGTGTTCAGTCCCGGCCTGTCGAGTCCGGGCTCACCGTCGAGCAGCTTGCCTTCCTCGCCCAGCTCGCGGATACCTCCGACTTCGAGCTCGACGATGAAGATCAGCTCGACGATGAAGATCAGCTCGACGACGGAGATCCCGACGCTGCCGAGTGAACTGGGAATCCACCCGGTCACAGGCTCCTTGCAATGTCGTAGCGTGAACAACGTGAGCAACGTGCAATCCAGCCCCCGCCTCGGTGTGGATCTCGGCACCCTGTCGATCACGGCTGCCGTTCACGCTGATGCGGGTGGGGTAAGCGCTCCGGCCATTGTTGCCTTTGGTGAGGCTGGTCAGCCCTCGTCGTCGGCAGTCGCTATTACGACGGATGGTTTCGTTGTTGGCGCCGCCGCCGAG
>JAYTWP010000538.1:0-7160 GCA_043743395.1 Actinomycetota bacterium
ACGCCGAGGTCACCGCCTCGCGATGACGGATCGACCCACTCGAACAGGAGAACCATGTCATCCGAAGATGCCACCTTGGAGAATCGTGTCGCCCGCATCGAGGCGCGCAATGCCATCATCGATCTGCTGACCGAGTACACGATCCTCGTCGATCACTACGACATCGACGGCGTTGCGGCATTGTTCACCGCCGACTGCGTGACCGACTACGGCCCTGGCCGCGGTGGTCTGGTGATCGGGCGCGACCATGTACGCGACCGCATCCGTCGTGGTCAGGCAGAATTCCGCCTCACCCATCACCAGCACGGTCAGATCAAGATCACGCTCGCCGAGAACGGCACGGCAGAGGCGCTCAGCTACCTCTCCGCATGGCACGAACGCTGGAACGGCTCGCGCGAACGTGTGTTCATGCGTTATCTCGATCGGCTGACCGACACTGACGACGGTTGGCGGATTGCCGAACGCAAGGTCGTCGCGTCAGGCGTCGAGGGCTTCGAAGGGGTCGAGTGGGTGTGGGTCGAGCGGCAGTTGCCGCCCGACCACGTGACCACTTAGCCGACTGCATCCGCAACAGCGCTGGCGACGACGCGAAGACGCTCGACGTCGTAAGGCGCCTTGAGATAGAGGATGACATGGTTGCAGCCAGCGGCGGCAAGTTCGCGTGCCGTGGCAGCAGCCGACACCGGCTCGAGCGGCTCGAACAGGTGCACCGACACCTCGATCTCGGCCGGGTTGCGGCCGACATCTGCGCAGTGCTGGTAGAGCACCTCCAGTTTCGCCCTCAACTCGTCGCCGGTACGACCGGGGAAGTTCCATTGGTCGGCGTACTTCGCTGCAATGCGGAGCGTGCGCTTCTCACCACCGCCACCGATCACCAACGGTGGCCGTGGTTTCTGGATGGGCTTGGGCTCGCAGAACGCACCCGTCAGTTGGTAGTGCACACCGTGGAAATCCGACACGGGCTTGGTGAGGAGGGAGTCGATGACCTGACAGGCCTCGTCCAGGGCGTCCATACGCTTGCCGAGCGGCGGGAAGTCCATGCCGTATGCCTCATGTTCGGCAGCGTTCCATGCAGCGCCCAGCCCGATCTCCAACCGACCCTTCGACATCACGTCGATCGTGGCGCACATCTTGGCAAGTAGCGCCGGATGACGGTACGTGTTGCCCGACACCATTAGGCCCAGACGCAGCCGATTCGTGATGCCAGCAAGATAGGCCAGCGCTGTCCAACCCTCGAAACACGGCCCAGCAGGGTCGTCGGTCATGATCGGATAGAAGTGGTCGAAAAGCCATCCACCATCGAGCTCTGGGATCTCGTCCGCTGCCCGCCAAATGGCTTCGATCGGAGCCCACTCCGAGTCCTGCGGCATCGTCTTGAACGTGATCCTCATGATGTTCCCCCTACTGTGCGTGTCTGCGGAACGCTCAATATAACAGTGCGTCGTCAGCTGTCTAGCTACGGTGGTCGCGGTCCTGATATGGTGCGCATCATCGTCCGGCAGGGACCGGACACGTGAAGGATGGGGATCCACAGATGAATGAACGAGTAACGCGCGAAACCAACCCGCTGTTGGGGAGCAAGAACAAGCTGAAGCTAGGTGTGTTCGGTGTGAACGTGAGCAGCGGCTGCACGATGACCGATCTTCCGAACACCATCAAGGCTGAATGGTCGGAGTCGGTTGCCATCGCGCAGGCCGCCGAACGGGCCGGGATCGAAGCCATCATTCCTGTCGCCCGCTGGAAGGGGATGGGCGGAAAGATCAACTTCAACCACCGCAACTTCGATCCGTTCACATGGGCTGCGGGGCTGTCCGCCGTCACGTCGAAGATCGGCGTCTTCGCCACCTTCCACGTGCCAACGGTGCACCCAGTCCGCGCGGCAAAGGAAGTTGCCAGCATCGACCACATCTCAGGTGGTCGGTTCTGCCTCAACCTCGTTGCCGGATGGAACGAGAAAGAGATCGCCATGTTCGGTGCGCCGCAACTCCCACACGACGAGCGTTACGATCTCGCTGACGAGTGGATCACCCTCTGCAAGGAGCTGTGGACCCGCGACCAGGAGTTCGATTTCGACGGCAAGTACTTCAAGGTGCCTGGCGCATACTCGGCGCCGCAGCCACTGCAGGACCAGTACCCAGTGCTGATGAGCGCCGGCAACAGCGAGCGCGGCCAGCACTTCGCAGCCAAGCACACCGACCTCAACTTCGTTGTCGCACCCGACATCGCAACGGCAGGTGAGATCGCCAAGAACGTGAAGTCGCTCGCACGCGACTCCTACGGCCGTGACATCCAGGTGTTCGGTCAGGGCTACATCGTGTGTCGCGAGACCGAGGAAGAAGCCATTGCCTACCGCGATCACTACGTGAACGAGATGGGCGACTGGGAAGGCGTCGGCAACCTGCTCGATGTGCTCGTTCCCAACTCGCAGAGTGCGCTCGGTGACGGCTGGCGCGGCATGGCCTCCAACCTCATCGCCGGCTACGGCGCGCTGCCGCTCGTCGGCACGCCCGAACAGGTGGTGGCTGGCATGCAGGCGTTCTCCGACGCCGGCCTCGACGGCATCAGCATCAGCTGGGTCGATTATCTGGGCGGCATCGAGCAGTACGACAAGGTGCTGCGCCCCATGCTCATCGATGCAGGCCTGCGCGAGTCGTAAAGACGTGCTCGGCCAGGTCGGCTACGACGTGTAGCCGGCCTGGGCGAGGGCCCGAATGGTCAGCACCCGAGCGAGGTGCTCGCGGTACTCACGAGTTGCGTTGGCATCGTTCCATGCCTCGGTGCCATCGACCACGACATCTGCAACGGTCGATGCTGGTGAACCGGCCGCGAGTGCAGCGCTTGCCGCCGATGCGAAGTGCGGCGTGGAACCCATGTTGACCAGCGCGATACCAGGGTTCTGGCCGAGCTGCACCGCTACCGCCACGATCGCGTAGTCCATCGCCCGGCGGTTGAACTTCTGATACGCCCAGCCGTCGCCGGTGCGCTTGGGGAAGCGAATCTCGGTGAGGAGTTCACCACCGCCGACCGCTGTCTCGAGGAAGTTGACGAAGAACTCCGCCGCCGGAATGACGCGGGTGCCACCGGCTCCGGTGATGACCATCGAGGCGCCGAGCGCGAGCGCTGCCGACGGAAGATCGGCCGCGGGGTCTCCGTGCACCAGCGAGCCACCGAGTGTGCCGCGATTGCGCACCTGCGGGTCGCCGACCTGTCCGGCGACGTGCGCCAACAGCCCGAGGTGCTCGGCGAGCAACGACGAACCCTCCACCTCGCGATGACGGGTGAGTGCACCAACGGCGATGTGGTCGCCACGGTCTTCGATGTAGGACAGTTCGGTGAGGCGCCCGATGTCGATCAACACGCTCGACGACACGAGTCGCAGCTTCATCATCGGGACCAACGAATGGCCGCCGGCGAGGAACTTTGCATCGTCGTGTTCTGCGAACAGCGCCAGCGCGTGATCGACAGAGGTGGCCTCGACGTAGTCAAACGATACTGGGATCACGATCCCGCTCCCTGCGTGCTGGGTGCCGATGAAGCGGCATCGGAAGATTGGGGCACGATCCCATCGGGATGCTCAGCAGCCCAACGAACCGAGTTGACGATCATCTGGTAACCGGTGCACCGGCACAGGTTGCCCTCGAGGGCGTGGCGGATTTCGTGCTCCGTCGGATCGGGGTTCTCGGCGAGCAACGCCGTGCACGCCATGATCATGCCCGGCGTGCAGTACCCGCACTGCAGCCCGTGCTCCTGGTGGAAGCCCTGCTGCACAGCGCTGAATGGCTCACCCGGCGCGGCCAGACCTTCGATCGTGGTGATCTCGCCACCGCGAGCCTGTACGGCCAGCACGGTGCACGACTTCACTGCTGCACCGTCGAGGATGACGGTGCATGCCCCGCAGTTGGAGGTGTCACAACCCACATGCGTGCCCGTGAGACGCAGGACATCGCGCAGATAGTGCACGAGCAGAACGCGTGGCTCTACCTCATGGGTACGGAGTTCGCCGTTGACGGTGACGGAAACTGACACGGTGCTCATTTGGCCTCCTCGAGAACATTCCACACCGCGAGCGGCGTAATCGGCATGTCGAGGTGCTGCACACCGAGGTGGCTGAGCGCATCGACGACTGCATTGACAACAGCGGGCGGTGCGCCGACCGAACCCGACTCACCGATCCCCTTGGCCCCGAGACCGTTGTTCGGCGTAGGCGTATTGACCCGACCGTCGGTGTACGACGGCAGTTCGGTGGCTGCGGGGATGAGATAGTCCATCAGCGTGCTGTTCTGGGGCAGCCCGTTCTCGTCGTAGCTAATGCCTTCGTACAGCGCTTGGGCGATGCCCTGTGCAACGCCGCCATGGACCTGGCCCTCGGCGAGCAGCGGGTTGATCACCGTGCCACAGTCGTCGACGAGATACATCCCCGTGATCTCGATCTCGCCGGTGCCACGGTCGATCTCGACGGTGCAGCAGTACGCGCCCGAGGGGAAGCTGAAGTTGGGAACCTGTTGGAACACGGTGATGTCCAGCGACCCGGGTTCGGAGTCGGTGGGGATCTCCAACGGCCGGAAGCTCTTCCACGCCACTTCGCTCCACGGCACGCTGTGGCTCGGGGTGCCGTTCACGGCGAAACCGTCGCCCTCGAGCACGATGTCAGCGGGGTCGGCCTCGAGAATGTGTGCGGCGATTACCTTAGCGCGCTCGACGACGCGCACGCTCGCTGTCCGGACGCCTTCGCCACCAACCGCGGTGGCTCGTGAACCCATGGTTCCGATGCCCTGCGGAACCGTGGCCGTATCGCCGTGACGGACGCTGATCTTGTCGAACGGGATACCCAGTTCGCCAGCCGCAATCTGGGCGAAGGTGGTGACAGTGCCCTGGCCGTGCGGGGATGCCCCCGTGTAAATGATGGCACTGCCGTCGGGTTGCACACGGATCTGCACCGACTCCCACGAGCCCAAATGTCCGAAGCCCTCGAGGGACCCGGGAGGGCCGAACGCAGCGATCTCCAACCAGCTCGAGAAGCCGATGCCGATGAGCTTTTCGTCCCGCGTGTTTCGACGCCGAGCCTGCTCGGCTTTCAGCGCGTCGTAGTCGAACAAGGTGAGCAATTCGGTCATTGCGCCGGCGAAGTTGCCACTGTCGTACACCGCCAACGGCGAATGCGTTGCGTAGGGGAACTCGTCGGTGGGAATGAAGTTTCTCCGGCGCACCTCGACAGGATCAATGCCCGATTGATCTGCGACGAGGTCGACGATGCGTTCAATGAGGTAGCTCGCCTCTGGGCGACCGGCGCCGCGGTAAGCGGCAACCGGCGTGGTGTTCGTCACGACATTCCGCCACGAGATTGCCACCTTGGGAATCTTGTAGCAGCCGGCAGCCATCGCCGTCGTCAGCACCGGCAGGCCCATGCCGGTTGGGTCGGGGTAGGCGCCCTGATCCTGTGTGACCCGCACTCGCAGGGCGAGCAGCTTGCCGTCGTCGTCATAGGCAACGTCGACGTCTTGCTCTTGGGCCCGCCCGTGGTACATCAGCACCTGGCATTCGCTGCGGGTCTGGGTGTACTTCACTGGTCGGGCGAGCTTGCGCGACAACGCACAGGCGAGGAAGTACTCCGGCACGAAGTTGATCTTGGCCCCGAACCCACCGCCGACATCGGGGGTGATGACCCGTGTGGTGTCCTGGGGGATGCCGAAGTAGGCGGCGACAGTGTTGCGCAGGTGGTGCGGTGCCTGGAACGTGGCCCACAGGGTGAGCCCGGAGGGACCCCAGTCAGCGAGGCACGCATTCGGCTCGATCGGGACCGCGGCGCAGCGGTTGTTCACGAGGTGCAGCGACGCGGTGTGCGGTGCAGCGGCGAAATCTGCAGCGAGATCGTCAACGAACGGCTGATCGAACACGGTGTTGCCGCCGAGGACCGAGTGCAGCACGGGCGCACCATCGGCGAGCGCCGTGGTGATGCTGGCAGCAGCAGGCATCGACTCGTAATCGACGATCACGAGTTGGGCTGCGTCGGCGGCGATGTACTTCGTCTCCGCCACCACGACCGCAACAGGTTCGCCGACGAAACGCACCACATCGGTGGCGAGCAACGGACGGCCGAGACCGGGGAGACCCAGCGTGGAAAGCTCGGCGATGTCGGCTGCAGTCCACACTGCGAGCACGCCGGGGAGCGCCAGCGCGTCTGCGCTGTGGATATTCACAATTCGACTATGCGGCTCGGTGGACATGACGAATGCCATGACAACAGTGCCGGCAGGCGTGATGTCATCGACGAACTGGCCACGTCCGGTGATGAGGTTGGGATCTTCCTTGCGTAGAACACGCGCACCAATCAACGACATTTCAGCTCCTCATTCTTCCCCACACGAATAGTGGCAATGTACAGATGTCCGGCCCGGCTAGAAAGTCGCGGCTCATCGCGACGCTTCCGCAGCATCGTTTTGGCGACGACGGGCGGCAAGGCGAATGGTCCGACGCTCGAGCAACCTGGACATACCGACGGCGATGATCAGCGCGAGGCCGAAGAAGAGTTGGTTGAGCCAGCGGTAGCTCTGCAGCGCCAACTCCACGCCCTTCACCAACGACAGGAGCACCCACACTGCGGCGACGGTGCCCCAGACGTTGAACCTACCCTTGAACTGGGTGGAGCCGAGGAATGCCGCGGCAAATGCGGAGAGCAGAAACGGACCACCGGTGTTTGCATTGCCGGCGCCCACGCCAGCAGTCTGAATGACGCCGGCGATACCTGCCACGAAGGCGCTGGTCATGAGTGCGGCGAAGGTGTAACGGTTCGTCTGCACTCCAGCGAGTCGGGCAGCTTCACGGTTGTCACCCGTGGCCTGCAGATACCGGCCAATGGGTGTGTGTTCGATGACGTACCACACCACGAAGGCGATGACAATGAGGTAGATCACTTTGGCTTGGATGCCGAAGACGATCTCCTTGCGCGCGAGGTCCTTGAAGTTGTTCGGGAGACCCGTGATCTGCAGGCCACCGGAACGCCACTCGGCGTAGGCCGTGAGGACTGCGCCCACACCGAGGGTTGCGATGAATGAGTCGATACCGACCTTCACCACCAGCACACCGTTGAGCACCCCGGCAATGAGCGCTACGAGGATCGCCACGGCGATCGAAGGGTAGATGGACCAACCTTTGTCGACGAT
>JAYTWP010000539.1:0-1642 GCA_043743395.1 Actinomycetota bacterium
TTCAGGCGTTCGAGGATCGGCACCACCATCACGCACGTGGCGCACTCGTGTTTGACGATGACGACAAGACCGTCGGGTAGGCGCGGTTTCATGTTTGGACCGTAGCGTGTGCGACCGACGTCACAGACGCCGGGGGTGCATCGACTGTTCTAGACTGCCTAGGTTGACGTGCGGCGGGTCTGAACGTGGGGGAGCCTTGAAGAGCCAGGATGAAATCGGTGTCACTTTCCACGGCGTTCGTGGCTCCACGCCCTGCCACAGCAGCGCGACGGTGAAGTACGGCGGCAACACGTCATGCGTGTCACTCGCGATACCAGGACATGACCCGATCTTGTTCGATCTCGGCACTGGGCTTCGCTACTTCGGTCTCGATCAAGCCAACGACGGAACCTTTCGCGGCCATTGTCTGTTGAGCCATCTCCACTGGGACCATACGCAGGGTCTGCCCTTCTTCACGCCGATTCTGCACGCGGGCTCACGCTTCGATATTTATGGCCCCCCCCAAGAAGACGGTCGCACCGTACGCGACGTGTTGCTCGCCACGATCCGACCACCGCTGTTCCCCATCGAACTCGGTCAGTTCCAAGGCACGATCAACTTCCACGACGTCACCGACAACGACTTCGTCCTGCACTGCAACAACGGCGACGACGCACGCGAGGTTGCCGTCAAGGCGCGGCTGATCCCACACGTCGGTCCCACCTGTGGCTATCGCGTCACGTGGAATGGTGTGTCGATCGCGTACCTCAGCGATCATCAGATGCCGTACGACGGCTCGATGAGCGCGTCACCGGGGGCGCTCGAACTCATCGATGGTTGCGACTTGGTCATTCACGATTCGCAGTACCTCACCGCAGAATTTGCGCACAAGAGCACGTGGGGCCATTGCACGGCTGAGTATGCGGTTTGGCTCGCTGCAGAGGCTGGAGCAAAGCGCCTGGCATTGTTCCATCACGACCCCACGCGGTGCGACGATGCGGTTGATTACGTCACCCAGGTTGTCACCCATGTTGGCGAGCGCTTAGGTGTCGAGGTCTTCGCCGCGTCCGAAGGCCTGACGATCCAGGTGTGACGCTCGGTCTCGCCGCCTCGATCGTGGTGGGTGTGGCGTTCCTTCTTGCGGGTGGGGCCAAAATCGCCGCGGGACCGCAATGGCCACACCAAGCTCGCGAGCTCGGAGCTCCAGGTATCACCATTGCGCTCGTGCCATGGATCGAGATCATCATCGGCGCATTGCTCTGTGTCCACATCGCGGTACCCGTACCTGCAATTTTCGCGCTGGGCCTCCTCGCGCTCTTCAGTGGCCTGATCGTTGTCCGGCTCTTGCAGGGTCGGCGTCCAACGTGTGCATGCTTTGGGTCGTGGAGTGCGCGACCGTTGGGCTGGCGTCACCTCGCCCGCAACGGCGTGCTGATCGCGCTCGCGTTGGTCGCTGCGATCAGGTCGTAGCCGCCAAGAAGGCGATGACGCGAGCTTCGTCTCGCCACATCTCGTAGCGGCCGCTCGGCCCACCGTGCCCAGCACCCATCTCGCACTTGAACACCAATGGGCGGTCGTTCAGGCGGACATGGCGCATCTTCGCGACCCATTTCGCCGGCTCGTGATAGCTGACGCGCGGATCGTTGAGGCCGGCCGTCACGTA
>JAYTWP010000540.1:0-3752 GCA_043743395.1 Actinomycetota bacterium
TTCAACAACGCACTTCGTTCAACCACCAGTTTGAGGCGGTCGAATCGCGCAGCAGACACGGCGGGGGCGACGAAGTGCGCTTCCATCTTCGCCGCCTCCGTACCTGCTCTAGCGGAAAAGATGAACGTATACGCATAGTCGAAATCGGCAGCTGCGGCGACCTCAAGTGTGCGAACGAAATCGGCCTCTGTCTCGCCGGGGAACCCAACAATGATGTCGGTGCTCACTGCGAGATCGTTAATGGCGGCCCGGGCCTGCGCGAGCCGTTCGAGATAGCGATCGGCGGTGTAGCCGCGATGCATCGCGGCCAGGATCCGGTCGGAACCGGCCTGGAGTGGGTAGTGCAAGTGCTCGCACACCGATGGCGATTCGGCCATCGCTGCGATCGTGTCCGGACGCATGTCCTTGGGATGCGGGCTCGTGAACCGAACACGGCGAATGCCAGGAATGTCGGCGACGGCACGCAGCAGCTCGGCGAACAATGGTCTGATGCGAACGTCGCGCGCGCCGTCGTGTCGCTGGGCAAGCGTGAGGTCGCGCCCATAACTGTTCACATTCTGACCAAGCAGCGTGACCTCAGTGACGCCGTGGCCGGCAAGCGTCGCGACTTCGTCGACGATGTCGGCGAAAGGTCGGCTGATCTCCTTGCCACGAACGGCAGGCACGATGCAGAACGCACACGAGTTGTCGCAGCCGATCTGGATCGTGACCCATGCGTTGAAGCTGCTGTCGCGCCGTACCGGCAAGGCGCTGGGGAACAACGCCTGATCGTCGATGACCGCCTCGTCGAAGACCTCGGTGATGGGTCCATTGGCACGCGCCGAGGTGATCAGTTCTGCTGCACGATGCACATTGTGGGTGCCGAGGACGACATCGACCCACGGCGCACGCTGACGGACGGCATCGCGATCTTTCTGGGCCATGCAACCTGCGACTACGAGTTGGCGGCCCTCGACCCGATCCTTCCAACTCTTGAGGTGCCCGAGGTTGCCGTAGGTCTTGGTGTCTGCACCTTCTCGAATGCAGCACGTATTGACGACAACGACGTCGGCTGTTTCCTCGGACTCAGCGAGAACAAGACCATCGGCTTCGAGAAGGCCAGCAATGCGCTCTGAGTCGTGCTCGTTCATCTGACACCCGTAGGTGCGAATGACATACGTGCGACTCATAGAGCAACGATGCTACTGGGCCATCGTCGAGTGCCGATCGCTGGGTTCCGATGGTTCAGGACAAGCCGAGACGCGCGAACTGGTCGTCGGGCGCATCGACGGACTGCAACGCGACACGCATCTGTTCCGTAGCCGCAGCGACGTCGTGTACTGCTGTCACATTTCGTGTCTCGTCGGGATCTTCGATGCGATCGAACAGCAGCGTTTCGTACTCTTGCGCGTAGGCCCAGAACGGGAGGAGGTCGCCCGGCTGAAAGGGTTGGCGAATGACGGGGATCGTTGAGCCAGGCATGCGGTCGAGAGTCGCACGCGAATCGGGTGGAGGCATCTTGAAATCAGGTGCACGGCCGATCGGCATCGTGCTCCAACGGTTCGACCACATGGACAGCGGAGCGTTGTCGCCCTGCGGACCCCGGGCATAGCGCCACTGTTTGGTGACGAGATGCACTTCGCGGCCCCACACACCAGTGAGCAGCCAATCGCGAACATCGGTTGCGGCACCCGTGAGCAGGGGAACGAGCGAGTGACCGTGCGTTCGGTGCTTCGCTGCGACAGCAAAAGCATCGAGCAACGTGGCATGGAGATCGGCGGTCGTCGTGAGGGCATCGCATGTGCCGCCCTGATTCGGCGCACCGGGCCACCACACCAACAGCGGGGTTTGACCGAGCGTGCGATAGACCGGCACCGCTGGCTTGCCCCACACATCGCGCCCGTGCACGTCGGGCTCACCGAGATAATGACCGTGGTCGGTGCACACGATGACAGCCGTGTCGTCCCACGCATTGGTGGCATCGAGCGAATCCATGACACGACCGAGCCAATGGTCGATCATCGACAACTTGGCGCCGTACTGGGCGCGCACCTGCCTCGCCTCGGGTGCCGACAACGTGCCGTCGGCCAATGCCCCAACCTTGTATGGCGGCCAGATCAGATTCGGACCCTGCCAACCGGGGTCGTACATCGACGCCCACGGCTCGGGCGTATCGAATGGCTCGTGGGGATCGAACTCATCGACCCACAGGAAGAATCGCTGTCCCCCAGCGCGGTGCTGCGGCGAGTGGTCGCGGACCCAACGCGCGGCTGCTGCCATTGTGCGCGGTCCAGGAAAGTCATCTTCGGCCAAGAAGTAGCCACGTGAGGAGTCGTAATGAGTGTGCCCGCGACCAAAGCTCGGTGCCCCGATCCATGATGGGTCTGGGCGGGTCTTCCACGGATCGCTCTCATGGCCACGCTCGTATTGCCACGCCGTGAAGTCGGTGTGATAATTCTCGCCGCCAGTTTCGAAGAGGTGTGGATGATCGGTGATCAATTGCGTGACGACGCCGGCTCGGCGTAACGACGCGGTGATCGCTTCTTCCCACAGTTCGATCGAGCCCCAGGGTTTCCAAAGGAAGTCCCATGCACCGACGAGGAGGTCGTGGCGCGCAGGGATACACGGCAACGATCCGGTGTGGTGATTCGTGAATCTCACCGCGCGCTGGGCGAAACGATCGAGGTGTGGGGTGGACCACTCTGAACCGCCATAACAACCAAGAGCGTGACGGTTGAGACTGTCGAGCAAGATGACAACGACGTTGGCTGGATACCCGAGGTGTGCTTGCTCTGCGGGAAGCGTCGCGTAGCTCTCGAACGTCATGTAGGAGACGGCCGAATCAACAGGCAACGGCTAACCGTGTTCGACCAAATCGAGTGGAACAAAATGTGCAAAACGAAGACCTCCGGTCCTACGCCGACGGCGACCTACACAAGATGGCAGGGGTCACGACGATGATAATCAATCGCCAGTGGTCAGGCCGAGTGCGCTTGAGGGGCGCCGACAGGATCATCGTGGCGACCTGTGGACGCCCCTCGTCGCCTCAGTTAGGACTCGAGTGAAATCGGCTCGTCATCTTTTGCGCCGAAGGTATCGATGTCGGCAGAAAGCCCCGCCTGCTGGCGAACCTTCTCGGAGACCTCGACCATGATCTGCGGGTTCAGCATAAGATAGTTCTTCGCATTCTCGCGGCCCTGACCGAGTTGTTCGCCTTCATAGGTGAACCAGGCACCCGACTTTTTAATGATGGACATCTCCACTCCGAGGTCGAGCAGCGAACCCTCACGACTGATGCCCTTGCCGTACATGATGTCGAACTCGGCCTGGCGAAACGGCGGAGCTACTTTGTTCTTCACGACCTTGACTCGGGTTCGTGAGCCAACAACCTCAGCACCATCTTTGATGCTCTCGATACGACGAATGTCGAGACGCACTGAAGAATAGAACTTCAGTGCGCGACCACCAGGCGTCGTTTCGGGCGAACCGAACATGACACCAATTTTTTCGCGTAGCTGGTTGATGAAGATCGCGACTGTGTTCGTCTTGTTGAGGTTGCCGGTGAGCTTGCGCAGCGCCTGGCTCATCAACCGGGCCTGAAGGCCGACGTGAGTGTCGCCCATTTCGCCCTCGATTTCGGCACGAGGAGTCAGAGCAGCAACGGAGTCGATGACAACGACATCGATCGCACCCGAGCGCACCAACATGTCGACGATCTCGAGCGCCTGCTCGCCCGTATCGGGCTGCGAAATGAGCAACTGATCGACATCGAC
>JAYTWP010000541.1:0-6191 GCA_043743395.1 Actinomycetota bacterium
GCCGTTGCACTCCAACTCCTGGTGCGCATCGTTCAGACTCGACACCCTTTGCAAGTGATGGCAACCCTGCACAATCACTACGTGCGCTTACTCAAGCTCGATGGTGCCGAGGCCGACACAGAGCAAGCGGTTGCTGCGCTCTTGGGTATCAAGCCCGGTTTCCCGGCACGTAAGGCAATGGATCAATACCGCCGGGTCGGCAGTGGGGGAGTTGCTCGGGCGATCGATCTCTTGGCGCAGGCCGATCTCGATCTCAGGGGTCAACGCGACCTGCCAGAGGACTTGATCATGGAAGTGCTCGTCGCCCGCCTCAGTCGGCTGGGTCTATCGGCTGTCCCCGCCGCAGCCCGGCGCCGCTGACAAGACGTTGGCGCTCAGGCGCCCGCATTGACTCGCTTCATCAGGCGGCTCTTACGGCGAGCGGCCTGGTTGGGATGAATGATCCCCTTGGCGGCAGCCATGTCGAGACGCTTCACGGCGAGACGAACTGACTCATCGCTGTTGTCGTCGCCGACGCTCTTCACTGCGGTCTTTACCCGGGTGCGCAGTTCGCTCTTGGTTGCCTTGTTGCGCTCGGCCGCCTTTGCGTTGGTCAGAATACGCTTCTTTTGACTCTTGATATTCGCCACGTGCGAAGTCCTTTTTCGTTGACAGTCATGAAAACTGATGCGTTGAAATTGAAGAAAGTTTTGTGCTGGACGAGTCCAGAACAGGCTGCGTGAGCCTATCGGCGGAATGAAACATCTGCCACCCACCTGCTGAGATTCACGGCCGATAGCATCGAGGCACTGCTCATGGACCTTCGCCTCATCCGTAACTTCTCGATCATCGCGCACATCGATCACGGCAAGTCAACCTTGTCGGACCGCATCCTCGAAATGACCGGGGCCGTCGAAATGCGCGATATGCGGTCGCAATACCTCGACAGCATGGATCTCGAGCGCGAGCGTGGCATCACCATCAAAGCGCAGAACGTGCGTGTTTCCTGGAAGGGCCACACGCTGCACCTCATCGACACGCCCGGCCATGTGGATTTCGGGTACGAGGTCAGCCGCAGTTTGGCGGCATGCGAGGGTGTCGTGCTGGTGGTCGATGCTGCCCAAGGTATTGAGGCGCAGACTCTCGCCAATTGCTATCTCGCGCTCGAACACGATCTCGAGATCGTCGCCGCGCTCAACAAGATCGACCTGCCTGCCGCTGACCCCGACCGGTATGCAATGGAGATCGAGAACGTGCTGGGCATCAAGGCCAGCGACATCATCCGGATCTCCGCCAAGACCGGAGCCGGCGTCCCCGACCTGCTCGACGCTGTGATCGAGAAGATTCCGGCCCCCAAAGGCGACCCCGATGCGCCACTCCAGGCGCTCATCTTCGACAGCCAGTACGACCAGTACCGCGGTGTCGTCAGCTCTATTCGTGTCATGAACGGACGCATCAGCGCTGGCAACAAAGTGAAGTTCATGAATGCTGGCACTGTTCACGAGGCCGTGGAAGTCGGCGTGCGCAAGCCGGTCATTACGCCGATTGCAGAGCTTGGCCCTGGTGAGGTCGGATACCTCATCGCCGGCATCAAGCACGTCGGCGAAGCCCGCAGTGGCGAGACGGTCACTACCTTCAGCCGTCCGGCCGACGAAGCTCTGCACGGATATCGCGACCCCAAGCCAATGGTGTTCTGCGGTCTGTATCCCATCGATGGCGACGATTTCGAGAACCTCCGCGAGAGCCTCGAAAAGCTCAAGCTCAATGACGCCAGTATTTCCTACGAACCCGAAACGTCGGGCGCGCTGGGCTTCGGCTTTCGCTGCGGATTCCTTGGGCTGCTGCACATGGAGATCGTGAAAGAACGCCTCGAACGCGAGTTCAACCTCGCCCTCATCGCCACCGCACCGAGCGTCGAGTATCGCGTCACCAAAACCGACGGCGAGTTGGTCATCGTCGACAATCCCGCCGACCTGCCACCGCCACAGAAGATCGACTTCATCGAAGAGCCGTATTTCCGTGTCAGCATCATCACCCCGAAGGAATACACCGGCACGCTCATGGACCTCTGCCAGACGCGGCGTGGCGACATGATCAAGCTCGAGTATCTCTCGCCCGAGCGCGTAGAGCTGCACTATCGCGTTCCGCTGGCCGAGGTTGTTGTCGACTTCTTCGATCAGATGAAGAGCCGCACGCAGGGCTACGCCAGCCTCGATTACGAACTCGATGGCTACCAGCGCAGCAATCTTGTGCTCGTCGATCTGTGGCTCAACGGTGAGCCCGCCGATGCGTTCAGCACGATTGTCCATCGCGACAAAGCCTTCGAATACGGACGACGCATGTGCGAGAAACTGCGCGAGCTGATTCCGCGCCAAATGTTCGACGTCCCCATTCAGGCCGCCATCGGTGGCAAGGTGATTGCGCGCGAAACGGTGAAGGCCCGCCGCAAGGATGTGTTGGCGAAGTGCTACGGCGGCGACATTACGCGCAAGCGCAAACTGCTCGAAAAGCAGAAAGAGGGCAAGAAGAAGATGAAGGCCATCGGCCGGGTCGAGATCCCTGGCGACGTCTTCATTTCAGCCCTCAAACTCGACGACTG
The DNA here is from genome assembly GCA_043743395.1 of Actinomycetota bacterium. Classification (GTDB taxonomy): domain Bacteria; phylum Actinomycetota; class Acidimicrobiia; order Acidimicrobiales; family Ilumatobacteraceae; genus WLMZ01. The sequence goes on from JAYTWP010000541.1 coordinate 2,579, forward strand.
AACCAACCCCGCTCGCTCTAGTCTGGCTCGGTGGCATCGAAGACCTTTCGCTCGTTACGAGAGCGCAATGCCCGGATCTTCTTCCTCGGACTCCTCGTGTCCAATGTCGGCAGCTGGCTGCAGCTCACGGCCATGTCGCTGCTGGTGTACCGGCTCACCGGCAAGGCAACCGATGTCGGGCTGATCATCGCCACACAGTTCCTTCCCACCTTGCTGTTGGGTGCGTGGGCTGGCGCAGTTGCCGATCGGGTCAATCGTCGCAAGATGACCCTGATCACTCAGTCATTGCTGACGATGCAGGCATTGGTGCTCGGCGCGCTCGATCTGTCCGGACACATCAATCTGCCAGCGATCTACTCGCTGTCGCTCGCTGTGGGTGTGGTCAACGCACTCGACAACCCGGCACGACGCGGGTTCGTGACCGAACTCGTCGACCCGGTCGATATCCCGAATGCCATGTCGTTGAACACTGCTGTGATGACGGGTTCGCGAATCTTCGGGCCTGCCCTCGCAGCCGTGCTCACGCGGACCATCGGGACGGCTTGGTGTTTTCTCATCAACGGAGCGTCCTTTCTTGCGATCCTGTTCGCGTTGTTGTTCATCAACATCTCGCAATTGCGCCCGGTTGTCACCGCAAAGCGGGGTGGGACACCGGTACGAGACGCGCTTCATTTCATTGCAAGCAACAGTCGTTTGTTGCTCGTCTTCGTGGTGCTCGCGATCGTTTCCACCTTCGCCTTCAACTACAACGTCAGCCTGGTGCGCCTCGCCGACAAGCGCTTCGGGGACAAGGACTACTTCGGCTGGTTGCTCGCATCCGTCAGCGTCGGCAGCCTCATTGGGTCGTTGCGCACCGCCAAGCTGGAACTGGTGTCGCTTCGCTACTTCCTGGTCAATACGGGGGTACTCGGCCTCGCTGGGCTTGCGATGGCCTGGGCCCCGAATATTGCGACAGCGCTCATCCTCGCGATTCCAGTTGGCATCGGGGGTGCTGGCTTCATCTCGGCGACGAATTCCATCGCTCAGCAAGAATGCCCACCGGAGATGCGCAGCCGCCTGCTCGCACTGATGGCAGTCGCTTTCCTCGGTTCGACCCCGATCGGCAGTCCGATCACGGGTCTCATCGGTGATCGCGTGAGCGCCGAGTGGAGCCTCGGTTTTGGGAGCCTCGTCACGCTCGGGTGCGTTGGTGTGGCATGGATCATGTTGGCTCGATCGCGCGACGACGACTCGTCCGCGCCACACTTCAATCGTGGCGTCGAATCGTTCGATCATGTGGTTTCGCCGTGACCTTCGGCTGAGCGATCACCCAGCGCTCGCGTACGCCGCGCGAGATGCACGCGAGGTCGTGCCGGTGTTCGTCATCGACCCCGCGCTCGTACGTCACAGCGGACTCCCGCGGCTGGCATTCATGTATCGCTCGTTGTGTGCTCTCGATGAATCGATGGGTGGTCAACTCGTCATCCGTCATGGGCCTCCGGAGGTCGTGCTCGCCGACCTCGCTCGCGAGACAGGTGCGACTGAAGTGGCCGTCACTCGTGACTACGCGCCATATGGTCGCCACCGCGATGCACTCGTCGCGAACACACTTTCGCAGGCCGGGGCTCAACTCGTGGGCAAGGGTGCGCCGTACGCCGTGGCGCCCGGCAGCGTCGTGAAGAACGACGGCACCCCATACGCAGTGTTCACACCGTTCAGACGCACATGGCTTCACCACGGCTCGGCGATGCCCACGCTGACACCATCGGTTCGTTGGAGCGGCAGCGATGTGTGGCCGACCGATGCCATCCCAGATGACCCCGACATCACGTGTGAGCTACCCGAAGCAGGCGAGTCCGCCGCTCATCGCCGTTGGGGGGAGTTCGTCACGACGTCGCTCGACCGGTACAACGAACTGCGCGACGCGCCGGCTGCCGAGGCCACGAGCCTGATGAGCCCATATCTACGTTGGGGTCAGGTCCATCCGCGTCAGTTACTCGCCGATCTCGGCGACACTCCGGCGCATGAGACCTTTCGGAGTGAACTTGCATGGCGCGAGTTCTACGCAGATGTGTTGTTCCATGCGCCGCACAGCGCGCGTGAGAACCTGCAGCAGAAGATGAATGTAATCGAACTCGACACCGATGAAGACGCACATGAGCGCTTCGCGGTGTGGACGCAGGGTCGCACCGGCTATCCATTCGTCGACGCCGGGATGCGCCAACTATTGGCGACAGGGATGATGCACAATCGGGTGCGTATGATCGTCGCGAGCTTCTTGGTGAAGGACCTTCACCTGCCGTGGCAGTGGGGTGCCCGCCATTTCATGCGTCATCTGGTCGATGGCGACCTCGCCTCGAATCAGCACGGATGGCAGTGGGTCGCCGGCACCGGCACCGACGCAGCGCCCTATTTCCGTGTCTTCAACCCGATTGCGCAGAGTCGGCGTTTCGACTCCTCAGGCGAGTACATCCGACGTTGGGTGCCCGAGCTCAGCAAGTTCACAAACGCAGATGTGCACGCACCATGGCTCGCAGCGGGGGATGTTCCAGTCGGAGTGCAGCGGCCAATGCTCGATCACGCTGTCGAACGCACCGAAAGCTTGAGGCGTTACCAAACGGCGATGGGCCGCTAACCTTTCAGTACTGATGCTTGACGAACGCAAGACCGCCATACTCAGAGCCGTAGTAGAGGAATACGTCACTACTGCGCAGCCCGTGGGTTCAACGCACATCGCCAACGCGCCCGGCGTGCAGGTGTCGTCGGCAACCGTGCGTCACGACATGGCCGTACTCGAACAAGAGGGCTTCCTCGTCCAGCCACATACGTCGGCGGGCCGCATCCCGACCGATAAGGGTTATCGCTTCTTCGTCGACCATCTCGCGCCCAATGGCCCGCTCGGCGAGGCCGCAGCACAACAGGTGGGCGACTTCTTCAACCGTACACATGGCCATCTCCAGGAACTGCTCTCGCACACCAGTGATCTGCTGGCCACCCTCACGCATCATGCCGCCGTCGTCGTGGGTCCGAATGCCCAGGCCGCGGTGGTCCGATCAGTACAAGTCGTCGGGCTCTCACCGCGCCTCGCGATGGTTGTCGCCGTGCTGTCGAACGGCCAGGTCGAGAACCAGACAATCGAACTGGATAACGATCCAACAGAGCTGCGCCTCGCCAACGCCACTGCGCACTTGCAGGCTTCTATGATCGGCAAGACATTGGGTTCGACCGTCCTGCCACTTACCTCCGGTGACCCCGACGTCGACACGCTCTGTGACCATGCGCTCGATGCCCTGCGCGACCTCGGCGAGGACACCCCTGTTTTCGTTGGCGGTGCCGCTTCGGTGGCAAACGCATTCGACGCGGTCGATGTCGTGCGCTCCGTGCTGGCCACTCTCGAGCAGCAATACGTCGTGGTTTCGTTGGTGCGCGATGTCATCGATCGCGGTCTGTCGGTGGCGATCGGAGCCGAACACGGACTCGAACCGTTGGTGTCGTGCTCGGTGGTGGTGAAGTCGGTGATGGTCGAGGGTGAACAACTTGGCACCGTCGGTGTGCTCGGACCAACGCGGATGAACTACCCGCAGGCGCTCGCAACAGTCGACGTCGTCAGCGACCGGCTTGGTCAGCGCTTGGC
>JAYTWP010000542.1:0-2167 GCA_043743395.1 Actinomycetota bacterium
ATCCACACGCACTGATCACGTTCACCATCGAGCCAGTCGCCGGCACCCGCGCCCCGATCACTGCTCGGCGCTGCCGAGCACCGCGTCGACACTCGGCTCGGACGGCGATACCCATCGTCGCAGCTCGCGTCGGGCGGTCGTGGCATCAACGCTGAAGCTGCCAGCGATGGTGGCGAGCGACTCGCCGCGCAGGTATCTGGGGCGATGCGTCGACGACATCGTTGGCGCTCATCTTGCGCTCGTTCGCCCTGCGTGGAATCCCGAGTGGTTGCAGGTGGGCAGCCAGGGTGTGGTGGTGCACGCCGAGCACTTCGGTGATCGCCCGCAGCGACCTCCCGGCTCGGTACTCGGCCACCAGGGTGTCGACCTCTGACAGTGATAATGGGTCCGGCGTTGCGCTGGTTGGGGAGCGGGGTTTGAAAGAGGAGCAGAAGGTGTGGACTGCAGCAGAACTGGCAAAGCTCAGCCCGGCCGAGCGTCACGCCCGCTTTGACGCCAGCGTCGTGACCGATCTCGATCAGGCACCCCAGGATTTGATCGAGCGGACCCGTACGAGGATTCGCCAGCGGATTGCTCAGACCGAGGCTCAGCGAGGGTGAGCAGTGAGCGTCGCGAGGTCCGCGCGACGCTTGAGTTCTTCCGAGACCTTGATCGCCAACTCCGCGATGAACGCGTGCTGATCTCGACCGGCGTGCTCGTGCGTGCCTACTCCGTCGTCGGCCAACTGGGGCGAGACGGGGCGGTCGAGCTGGTTTCGCTCGAGATCGACCAGGGTCCGCCCTGCCCGCTATGCAGATGCGAGCTCGTCGATCTTGATGTCGGAGAGGCGCCGCGAGACCGTCGGACACGGGTTCGGAGCGAGTCGAACTCTATCGCTTGACAATATATCGATTAGTGATAGAGTGTCGAGCAATGGACTCTCGATCGTTCCTTCCACTGGCGCCGGCGCAGTTCCACGTTCTCGCTGCGCTGTCCGAGGGCGACATGCACGGATACGCGATTATGCAGGCGGTCGAGTCCTCGTCGAACGACTTGGTCCGCATGGGGCCGGCGACGCTGTACGGAACCCTGAAGCGACTGTGCGAGGCGGGGTTGACCGAAGAGCTGACACATCGACCTGGACCGGGTGACGATCAGCGGCGGCGGTACTACCGGCTCACCGGGCTCGGGCGTGAGGTGTGCCTCGCCGAGTCCGATCGACTCGCCGATCTCGTGTTGCGCAGCCGCACCAACCTCCGGCCGAGGCCGGCCTGATCATGGCCGCCAGCACGTCCGTCTATCGGGCGCTCGTTCAGCTGTACCCGCGGCAGTTCCGCGACCACTACGGCGACGATCTCGTGCTGCACTTCGCGGACCTGGTGCACCGCGACGGTGTCATCCGTGCGTGGTTTCGCACCACCGTCGACCTGCTCGTCACCGTCCCTCGCTACCGATTGGAAACCATCATGAACCCACGTCGTTCCACTACCGGAGTCGTTCTGCTTGTCGCAGTCCTCTCGCTCGCTGGGCTGTTTGGCTACTTCGCCGGCTTCACTCCGGCTCTGCTGCTCGTGGTCGTCTCCATCGGTGTGGCGGTTGCAGAACGCGGCCGCCTTGCGTCGAGTCTCCGCGCGTCGACCCCATCTCGACGTCGACACCTCCTCGTCTCGAGCGGGCTGTTGATGCTGGCGAGTCTGGCATCGCTGTACGTGGGTTTCGCCGACCTCGACGGCCGCGACCACTGGCCAGCCGGCCGAGTCCTCCTCTACAACTCACTCTTCTTCGCGCTGCTCATCGCAGCTCTGATCTGCGGCGCAATGGGGCTCCGTGCTCCGCGCTCATCGCAGGAGGGCGTTCAGACTGTGGCGTAGGACCGATATGCCGAGTTGTTCCAAGTGTGCAGCGATGTTGCAGTGATTCAGTGTTGGATTCGAATTTTGTGATCCGGGCGTCGTTTCGCTCCGAACAAGAGCTACTGCAAATCTCTTGCAGTAGCGGTGGGTTCGCTCAACGTCGTTTGGGGTGTGTGTGCCTAACAGCAAGTCTTGGTCAGCGGTTGCGGCCGTCGTTTCGTTGTGCGGTCTGCTTGCCGGGTGTGGGAGCCGCAGCTCGAGCGGCAATGACGACAGCGCCGCTGCGCGGATATTGGTCGAGGAATTCTCGTGCCCGACAGGCACGGCCACGGCGG
>JAYTWP010000543.1:0-2655 GCA_043743395.1 Actinomycetota bacterium
ACGCTCGCCCAAGAAGCAGAAGCACGCGGATTCGAGTCGCTGTACTTCCCCGAACACACGCACATCCCTGTATCGCGCGATACGGCGCCACCAACGGGCGAGGCGGAACTCAACGACGAATACAAACGCACGCTCGATCCGCTCATCGCGATCGGTGCGGCGGCCTCGGTCACCAAGAACATCGTTTTGGGCACCGGCGTGTCGTTGGTTGCCCAGCATGACCCGATTGTGATGGCCAAGCAATTGGCGACCCTCGACCTCATTTCGGCAGGCCGTATAACGCTCGGTGTGGGCTTTGGATGGAACCGCGACGAGATGGCTGATCACGGCGTCGACTACACCAGCCGTCGTGATCAGGCCCGCGAACATGTCCTCGCGATGATCGAACTGTGGTCCCATGACGAGGCCGCGTTCGAGGGCCGATTTGTGCGCTTCAGCTCGTCATGGAGTTGGCCCAAACCTGTGCAGCAGCCGCGCCTGCGGCTACTCGTGGGTGGCGGTGCTGGGCCGAAGCTGTTCCATCACGTCGCCGAGTACGCAGACGGATGGTTCCCGATCGGAGGCGCCGGGGTCCGCGACGCCTTGCCCGCGCTCCAACAGGCATGGGCCGAGGCAGGTCGCTCCGGGGTGCCCGAAGTCGTGCCGTTCGGCGTCATCGCGGATGCGGCCAAGTTGCGGTACTACCACGAGCTCGGCTGCTCCGAAGTCGTGCTCCGAGTACATGGCGCCGACCGGGACGCCACCTTGCGACAGCTCGATCTGCTGTCGCAGATCGCACACGACAGCAACGTGTGAGCAGCACCCGATGAGCAGCACCCGATGAGCAGCACCCGATGAGCAGCATCGTCGTCAACGAACTCGAGTACGCACCGCCCGGCGCCGACATGTTGTTCTTCGACGTCAGCTTCGGCGTGTCTCCTGGCGAGCACGCCGCGCTGGTGGGTCCGAACGGCGTGGGCAAGAGCACGATCTTGCGAATTCTTACCGGCCAGATCGAGGCCGCCGATGGCGACTTCACTGTTGGGGGCACCTTCCTGCAGATGACCCAGGATGTCGGCATGTCACTGCCCGAGGACACGTTGCGCGACATGCTGATCGAGGTCGCACCGACGGCACTCCGCACGGCCGGCCGCCGGTTGGCTGCCGCCGAGAGAGCCCTCGCGCTCGGGATCGACGACGGTATGGGCTATGCCGAGGCACTCTCGGATTGGGGCGATCTCGGTGGGTATGAACTCGAGAATCAGTGGGTGGCGGCGGCGCAGCGCAGCGTGAAGACCCCGGTACTCGATTTCTCGACGCGCCTCGTCGGACAGCTTTCCGGCGGGGAGCGCAAGCGACTCGTCCTCGATCTCCTGCTCAACTCCGGCGCCGATGTTCTATTCCTCGACGAGCCCGACAACTATCTCGACATCCCGACCCGAACCTGGCTCGAAGAGCAGATCAAGGCATGCAAGAGCACGATCCTCATGGTGAGCCACGACCGCACCCTGCTCGAGCGGGTCGCGACCAAGATCGTCGCTGTCGAAGGTTCCGGTTGCTGGGTGCACGGGGGGTCATACGCAACGTTTCCCGAGGCGCGTCAGAAACGTCAAGAGCTCCTCGGCGACGACCGGAAGCGTTGGAACGACGAGGAACGACGACTCTTCAACCACATGAAGATCATGAAGCAGCGCGCTGCGCAGAACTTCAAGAACGCCACGAAGGCCAACGCCGCAGAAACACGATGGGAGAAGTTCGTCAAGGCAGGTCCTCCCCCGCCACCGGTTCCCGACCAGCAGATTTTCGTGCGGTTTCGCGGCGGCGACTCGGCCCGACGCGTCGTGAAGTTCGAAGACGTGACGGTCGATGATTTGTTCCTTCCGTTCAACGACGAAGTGCACTTCGGCGAGCGCGTCGGGCTGATCGGCCCCAATGGAACCGGCAAGACACATCTCCTCAATGCATTGAATGGCGACCACTCAGGACTGTCGGGTACGGTCACGTTTGGGCCGCGCACCTCTATTGGCATGTTCACACAGATCAACGACCGCCCTGAATTTCGTGGGCGTACGTGCATCGACATCGTCCGCGACAAGCTGGTCGATGAACAGAAGTCAATGGCCGCGCTCGCGCGCTACGGCCTCGTGAACAATGCGCGCCAAGAGTTCCAAACGTTGTCCGGTGGCCAAAAGGCCCGGCTCGAAATCCTCAGCCTGGAGCTCGCCGGCCACAATGTGCTGCTGCTCGACGAACCCACTGACAACCTCGACATCGAGTCATCAGAGGCACTCGAATGCGCCCTCGACGGTTTCGAGGGCACCGTAATCGCAGTCAGCCACGACCGCACGTTCCTCGCCCAGTTCGACCGCTTCATCATGATCACCGACGACGGCGAGGTGTACGACCTACCCGACTTCGAAATTGCTCTCGCCGGCCTCTGCGCCCCGCACACGTTGTCCACGCTGCGACTCGCCAAGCCACTCACCAAGGTGTGATTCTCGCCGCGACGAACGACCGCACAAGGTGTGGTGCATTCTCCACGTCTGCGGTGGCAAACCGACCAGACCATCAGGCGGCAGGCAAGCGACGCGCGGACGAGCGACGCGCGGACGAGCGACGCGCGGACGAGCGACGCGCGGACGAGCGACGCGCGGACGAGCGACGCGCGGACGAGCG
>JAYTWP010000544.1:0-5742 GCA_043743395.1 Actinomycetota bacterium
TGCCCAATGTCGTCGTGGAGATCACGTGAGACCCGGGCCCGTTCTGATTCTTGCGCTGCGATTACTGCTGCGAGGAGTTCACGTCGGGCCCGTTCACATTCCTCGGCCATCACCTGTCTGGCAACTGCATCCGCTCGGGCCCGCTCCGAATTGATCAGTTCGGCGCTCTCGATCGCACCTGCGGCAAACGCGGCTAGGGCCATGACCAAGGCTTCGTCGTCTGCGCTGAACGGCCTTCCACCGTGCTTCTCGGCGAGATAGAGATTTCCGTAGCGGCGACCTCCACGTGCGATCGGCACCCCTAGGAACGACCGCATCAACGGGTGATGGGCGGGGAAACCGCACGATCGCGGATCCGCGGTCAGGTCATCGAGACGGATCGGTGTGTCGGTCACAATCACCTGGCCGAGCAAACCCTTACCTTGGGGTAGTTCGCCGATTCTGTCGACCAATTCGGTGTCGACGCCGTGATGCACAAACGACGCCATACGTCCGTCATTGCCGTAGAGGCCGAGTGCCGCATATGCGGCGTCTGCCACCTCAGCGGCACCGTCCACGATGCGTTGGAGAACGACATCTAGGTCGTGTTCTCCAACCATGTCGATCGCGCGGTCCAATAGTACTCGGGTACGGGTCGACCACAGAGCTACACCCGCGTCATCTCCTTGCACCGCTACCTTTGACATATTGCAGTAGTGATGATATCGGCGCTGAACGGTTGGGGAGTCCTCACGGGGCTTCGAGAACGGCGCATCGTTTGTCTGCCCGACCATGCTGGCGAGCTGTACTGCGAGCAGGAGTAAGGCTCGCCGTAACAGAAATGAGCATGATCCCGGCGATCAGAAGCGGCAGGTCTTCGTGCCGACCGATGAGCGCACCTCCAACGACCGGTCCGAGGAGATGGCCGAGGCTGCTGGCAGAACTTTTCCACCCCAGTGCGACGCCGGTCGCGGATCGGGACCCGATGGAGACAAACGCAGAAAGATTTGGGATCACAAGAGCTGCCCCGGCTGCCAGCACTGCAATCATCGCTAGCGCCACCGGGTAGGAGCTGCTCGTCAGCAGAGCAGCGATGCCCGTTCCCATGAGCGCGAAGCCAATCGTCGCCTGCGCGAGCGAGTCGCGAATTTGGCTAGGAGACCCGACGCGCGGAACTGGAGCACGGCCACCACGGCGCCGAACACGATGAACGCAAGGCTGGTTTGTGCTGCCGTGAACGACAGCGGGTTCCGCGCACGCAACACAAAGGTGCCCTCGAAGATGGCGAGGCCAGCGAGGCCAGCGAGCAGGGTACGCGATGGCCGAGACGGTCGGCGCGACGGCCCACGTGTGGACCCGCCAGCAGTTGCGCGAGGGCGTACACGCCGGTGTGTAGTCCTACATGGAATGCGACTGCCTCAGGCGCAGCACCGTTGAGCGCGTCGATCTGTTGAACGTGGTAAGGCACAACACGATCAGCGTGGTGCCATAGCCGACCATGACGACGAAGAGACGTGCATAGAACACGACCAGCTCGGGAGGTCGCCCCCTCCACGTTTACGAGGGTCACGGCACGAGCTGACGGTTGCTACGGCTCAGTCCGCGCGAACCGACCCCGCGTGCAATGTCGCTCGCGGTGACGATCCCAACGAGGTGACCTTGATCGAGTACCAAGGCGGTTCCGCTGTTCTGGGGATCCATGTGCTTGACGACGCTGACGAGTGAATCGTAGGGGGAAGCGACCGGCACCTGTTGCAGAGAGAGCACGACCTCGGCGATTGGGGTGCTGATTCGCTTGGGGGCTGGAACGCGTAGGGCCTGCGCGACTGTGATCATCCCGATGACGCTTCCTCCGATGTCTACGACTGGGTAGGAAACATTCCGGCGATCGCCGTTCTTACGATCGATAAAGTCGCTCACGAGCATCGAAGCTGATGCGATGACGGGATGAGAGTTCATGACGTCAGCAACTCGTAGGGCGCTCATCGCCTCGCGGTGCGAGCGTCTGTTTGTTCGGCTCGTGCATTGGTGAACAAGAACCAGCCAATGAACATCATCCAGAGTCCGCCCATCCGTATTCCAGCGACGATCTCGAGTAATCCGACACCTATGAGAAGCAAGGCCACGACGGTTCCGGCCCGGGCCGCAGAGATGGTGGCGCGTAGCCGGTCACCGTGGAGTCGCCACAGCAAAGCGCGCAGAATACGACCACCGTCGAGCGGCGCTCCGGGGAACATGTTGAAGATGGCCAACATCAAGTTGATTCCGGCCAGCCAGGTTGCCGAAACGACGACGAGGTGGGCGCCGTCGAGCGCGCGTGCCCCGACGGTTGCAGCTCCGAACGCAACCGCAAGTCCGAAGCTGGTCGCCGGCCCGGCCAAAGCGATACGAAAGTCAGCGCGAGGCGTGTCGGGTTCGCTTTCGAAAATGGCGATGCCGCCGAACATCCACAGCGTGAGCCCGTGAACCTGAACTCCGTATCGTTGCGCGACGAGGGCATGCGCAAGTTCGTGGGTCAGTAACGACGCCAGCAGAACCATCGCCGCGGCGAACCCAGTCAACCAGTACGTGAGTTCCGCGTGGCCGCTGGCGTGGTGAGGAAACGAGTTCGTTGCCAAGTTCCACGTAAGAAGCCACGCGATGATCACGACGCTCCAGTTTAGAGCGATTGGAAAGCCGGCGATCTTGCCGACCTTGAAGTTGCCGTTCATAGTTGATCCTTGCTATGCGGTGGCGAGCGCCGGGGGCATCGTTGATGCCGTCGCCGACCATTGCCACGATCTCGCCGGTGAGCATGACAACCTCGATACCGTCGCGTTGCAATTCAGCGATGGCCTGGTGGTCGTTATCTTTGATGGCGTCGGCCACATTGATCACAGCGACAAGCGCTTTGTCGACTGCTAGCAGTATGGCGGTCTTGTCGTCCTCTTCCAGCCTGAGCGGCGTCACCTCGGCGGCATCGGAGATCACAACCGTACGGTCGTTCATCAACCGACGATTTCCGAGCAACACTTGTTTGTTGTCGATGCGGAAGCGACTCCGCAACAGGGAATTGCGGCGAAACCGGGGCGACCGGTCGTCTCCGATTCGTCCATCGCGGCGCGGTCCGCTGGTTGCCGGTGGGCCGCCGTGCTGTTGGTTCGTGAGAGTGCTCAGCGCGGCAGCCGGAATCTGCTGTTGGCGACGGTGTTGGTGCGACATAAAGATCGGATGTTCTGGTCCTCATGCGAACATCGTGAGCCGATGTCGTCCCACCGACATCCGGGTCCGTCGCTGATCAAGGCTACGGAAAACTACGCGTCGGTTCTTGGCCGTCGGTTCTGCCTCAGCCAAGATTGGTCGTTACCGCCGCTACCAACTCGGCCGGTTCAATCCACATTCCCGGATAGTCGCCGCGCCAACGGATCTTGCCGTCAGGCCCGACGAGGATGAAGGTATGGCCGGGCAAGTTGGCGTGGTGTCCCGTGCCGAGGGTGCCGTAAGCACGCGAGATGGCACCGTCGAGGTCAACAAGATACGGAGTACGAACGCCGTAGTTGGTGAGCTCGCCGTCTACGTCCTTCGCCGTATTCATCACGATCGGAAGCATTGTCACCCCTGCCCGGTTGAGTCCTCCATCCGACTCGAGCCTGACGGCTTGGTTGAAGCAAGCACCGCACCCAACGCCCTCGTTGAAGTAGAGCAAAACGTTCTTTCCCGCGAAGTCCGACAGCGACACCTCTCTGCCGCTCGTCGACGCGAGGCGAAACACTGGCGCAAAACCGGCCTGGACTGTCGGTGTGGTGCGGCCACCGATCAGAACCGCAACGACAGCCAGAAAGGCGATCACAACCGTTGCCGTCCAGCCGATCCAACGTCGGTGCGCACGGTGGCGCTCGCGGGAGTGCTTGCGCTGGTGGGCATGGACCCTGGCGTCAGTGACAGCTGTGTGTGGGTGCATCGTCGAATGGTTCGGGATTGCTTGTTTCGTCGACATCGACGCTCCTTTCATTTACGCGTCGCCGGTCGCGAAGGCCGGCGACGACGAAGATCGCAGCGACACCGAAGAGCGCCGCGCCGAGGATGGGCTCAGGGATCGGTTCAACCCAGCGCTCAATCCGCCCAAAGAACCTTGACAGTGTGCGACCAATCGCGAGTTGCGCGCCGGGCACAGGTGTCGTGTCGCCGCTCGCGGCCAACGACAACACAACCGCGCCCATTATCGCGAACACCACGGCAACCACCACATTGATGGTGTTCGTCACCCATCGGAGTGAACCAATGTGGAGACGCACGGGGCGCGCCTGCATGATTCGGCGGCTACCCAGATCGAACCGGTCCCAAACGAGCGCGAGGATGAACAGCGGCAACGTCATACCGAACACGTACGCGACACCCAGCAGCGCAGCGCCCGCAGTCGTGGATGACAGGGCCGACAGGGTCATAACACCCGCCAGAACCGGTGCACAACATGACGACGCGATCCCTGAAAACACCCCAAGTGCGAAGATTCCAGCGCTGTCACCCCGCTCAGGATCAGGGGATCGTACGAACGAAGGCAGGCTCCAGGACTTTCCAGCGATCGCAAGAACACCGAGACCGAGAAGTAGAAGACCGCCGCCAGCATAAAGAGTCGTGTGATAGCGGGTGAGCGTCGACGCGAGAAGCCGCACGCCGACCGTGATGGGCACCAGCACGACCGCAAGACCGAGCGCGAACGAAAGGGTCAACGGCAGTAACCGCCACCGCCGATTCTTCACTGCGGCAGCGAGATACGACGGCAGCAGGAACACAATGCAGCACGGTGCGAACAGGGCGACTGCACCAGCAAAGAACGCGGCGAGCATCGAGCCGGACGAAAGCAGCGTGCTCATCGGGCCGCACCGGCGTCCAACTCGGCAAGTCGATGACGAAGCTTGCCACGGGAAAGCCGTCCCCAGCCGAGCAACTGTCCGTCGACGAGAACGATCGGCGGCATCGTGGCGCGGTGTTCGCGCATGATCGCCTTTCCTTCTTCGCTGGAAAGATCAACCCGACGTACTTGCAGGTGATGCTCGGACATCATCGCGTCGATCGCCGATGCCGCATCCGCGCACAGATGGCAAGCTTCGCTCTCAACCAACACGATCCCAATGGCGGGTTGCGGCTCAACTCCAGATGACATCTTCTGTACTCCGCTCGGCCTGGACACTCTTCGGCTGCTGTTCACCGTATAGACGCAATGGATAGGTGCCATCCGGAGCAAATGCTGATTGTGGTCCGCAGTCCTTACGGACTCGGTTCTTCCGGATTGGGGTGTGAGTGGTCTGTGTTCGTGCGCGTAGTCGCGCATCGCCAAATCACCCGCCGCGAGCCAGCATTCGATCAATGCTCTGCTCGTGTTGCTCGGCGAGAGCAATGAAGGCCGAGGACCGCATCATCTGCCACATCGGGTCAAGGTTCATCTGTTTGTCCATCGCCGGCGAGAGACTCACACGCATCTGATCCATCATCGGCTGATGTGACGAGAGCATCGCTGTCGAACTGTCGATAACGATGACCGGCTCCCTTGGCAACCGGCTCGATACATCGACAGGCGTGACTGCGGATCGAGTCACCGGGACACCGGCGTCGGCTGGGTCGAGTCCGCGAGCGCCGAAGAGTACAGCGACGACGATGAGCGCGGGCACGAGGGTGATGACCGTGATAGCCGCGGTGACGAATAGGTTGTTGCGCGTGCGTTCGTTCATCGGAACTCTCCTTTCAAGAGGGTCGAATGAATCGGAACCGATTGTCAAGAGTCAT
>JAYTWP010000545.1:0-1663 GCA_043743395.1 Actinomycetota bacterium
TATTACGCCGTTCTGTCACCGGGATCGAAGGTGCACGAGGCATACGGCGAACAGGTGGTCAGCGAGCGCCATCGTCATCGCTACGAGTTCAACTCCAACTACCGCAATCGCTTCGAGGCAGCTGGTTTCTTGTGCTCGGGGACATCACCCGACAAGCGCCTCGTCGAGTTCATCGAGTTAGCGGATCATCCGTTCTGGGTTGGGACGCAGGGCCATCCTGAGTTCAAGAGTCGCCCCGATCGCGCGCATCCGCTGTTTCGTGAGCTCGTTGCGGCGGCACTTGTCCGCCGGGCACAGCGGACCGCCGCCGACGCCGAGCCAGCGGATTTCGGGGTTCCTGCGCAGACCCAGATCGTCGCGTGACCGGTTTCCGTCACCTCGGCGACTCGCTCGTCCATCAGGGTTACATCTGGCATGTTGCAGTTGCCTCGTTCGAGGCGCCTGACGGAACCAGGTTCGAACGTGACATTGTCCGTTCTCCCGGTGCGGTTGCGGCGGTGCCACTGATATTTGACGCCGAGGGCAACCCGTCTGTGGTCTTCGTTCGCCAATACCGCGGCGCCTACGACGAATATGTGCTCGAGATTCCCGCCGGGATGCGTGATGTACCCGACGAACCGACCGAGACAACAGCGCGGCGAGAACTCATCGAAGAGGTCGGGCTGAGTGCGGGCCGCTTGGAGGCGCTGACCCAGTTCTATCCGTCGGCCGGGATGACGGACTCGGTGCTGCACTTGTTTCTTGCGACTGATCTCACGGTGGTGCCGCAGCAGCTGCACGGTCCAGAAGAAAAGCATCTCGAGGTCGTCCACATTCCCTTTGGTGAGGCGTTGGAGATGGTCGAGCGCGGCAAGATTTGCGATGCGAAGTCGATCATCGGGCTGTTGCTGGTGGCGCGCCGCCTGGAACGCGGCGACCTGGGGACCGACGGTTGATGCGGGCAGACCTGCCGCTCGAGGCCGAGGAGTTCCTCACGTGGATGGCCACCGAACGCGGGAGGTCGACGAACACGTTGCTGGCTTACAGGCGTGACGTTGCTGGCTACGTCGAATGGCTTGGTGCAACAGGGTCTGGGGTCTTGACGGTCACGGCTCCATCGCTGAATCAATTCGTTGGTTCGCGCCGCCTGAGCGGGGCCGCGCCTTCCAGCGTTGCAAGACAATTGGCGGCGATTCGGATGATGTATCGCTTCTTCGTCGAAGAGGGCATGCGTGCTGATGATCCAACTGCTGACCTCGATGGTGTGCGCGTCCCCGCCGGAATACCACATCCGTTGTCCGAAGCTGAGGTAGCGACGCTCCTGTCGGCGGTACTTGGCGATGAGCCCGTTGCTCGCCGCGACCGTGCGTTGCTCGAGTTCCTCTATGCAACCGGAGCGCGGATCAGCGAGGCGGTTGGCTTGTCGATCACCGACATTGATGTCGACAGCGGACTCGTGCGGCTGTTCGGTAAGGGTTCCAAGGAACGCATTGTCCCCTTTGGTCGCGCTGCCGGCGAGGCATTACGCGCGTGGCTCTCACCGAGTGGCCGCCCGCTGATGGAGCCACTGCGCTGGGCTCGTCGTGGCGACGCTGAAGCGGTGTTCCTCAATCACCGCGGGGCTCGATTATCGCGGCAGTCGGCATGGCTGGTGGTGAGGACCTACGGCGACGCCTGTGGGTTC
>JAYTWP010000546.1:0-2761 GCA_043743395.1 Actinomycetota bacterium
CGGATCGCAACCGAACGATGTTGCGTTCGCAAATGCCCAACGAGTGGCTTGTATCGCATCGCCGAGCGGCGCCGGAAACGGGTGCTCGGGAGCGAGTCGGTAGTCAACGCTCAGGACCGCGTGGCCGCTGCGGTTGGCAAGTGATCGACACACGTTGTCGTGAGAGTCGAGATCGCCGAGCAGCCATCCGCCGCCATGGAGATACACGAGCAGTCCGAGGCTGTCGTCCGTGCTCGGCCGATACAGGCGGCACGGAACACCACCCGCATCGAGATCGCGGATCTCGTGGACCTGTTCGGTGGCTGGGATGCGGCGGGCATTACGAGCATCGCGGGCTTGCTGAGGCGTACCCGATTCGAAGGGTGGCGCACCGAGCTGTTCGAGGCCAAGTAACAGTGCTTGAGCCTGTGGATGCAAGGGCATGACGTTGATACTGCCACGGGCAGCGGGCGGTACAGCTCAGTGAGGCGCGGGTGTGGAGCCGTCGGCCTTCTTCTTCGGTGGTGGTACCCCTATTGAGGGTGCACGGTCGGCGAACTCGGGCCACCGGCGGCGGCTGACGATCGACAAGAGACGCAACAAGCGCATCGCCTCTTTGTCTTCCTGGGCCGGTCGGGCGATGATCGAACCGTCGGCGATCATGCGCTTGATGACTTCTTCGCCCAGCTCGGTGCGCACGATCGTGAGCGTCCAGTCGTTGTCCTCGCCGATGCCACCGGTTGAGACGTCGGCGTGTTCGGCCGAGAAGTCGGGACAGTTCTTGCAGCCTTCACGCGTCCACTTGTGACATTCCTTGAGATCGATTTCGTGGTACGAGCCGTCCTTCATCCAGATCTGAAAAACGCCTTTGATGTTCATCTTCGCCATGTCGGCCTTCTTCAGGCCGTATTTCGCCTCGAACAACTCGGGAAAGATTGCATCGTCGAATGTTTTCGAACACAGCAGTCCGATGTTGAAGACGAACGGTTTGGAAACTTTGCCAGCCTTGCGGTCCCACATCGTCGGCGGCGACGACGTCTGGCAACCCATACCCACGAGCGCCAGGCGCGAGATCCCTTCCTCTTTCGCCTGACGAAGCGCAAGGGGGTTCGCGCAGTACGTGTAGCGGCTGCCTGCCGTGGCGAGTACTTCGTCTTTGTTGTGGGCAAGTACGGGCTTGGCTTTCCACGCATCGTCGGGCTCGACGCCGCTGACCATCGCGGCCTCGATGTAGTCGTGTTCCATCAGCCAGATGAGCATTGCTGAGACGAGGCCGCCGTCCTGGCCGATCTTGTGCACCATGTCGTCGCTGGCGCGGGTGAGGTACAACTGGCGCCAAATTCCGGCCATTTCATCGGGTTCGCGAACACGGGCAAACAAGTGCATGTCCGCCGCTGGCTCCCACGCCCGAAAACGGGGGCACGCACGCGTACAGGTGGTGCAACCCTTCTCGCCGTGAATGCAGTTGTCGAGGCCGAGTTCTTCCTCGAGATGAAATGGGAGGTACTTGCCTTCTTCATGGTGATACCCGATGACGTCGTGAGGGCATGTGACCACGCACCCGGCGCAGCCGGTGCAGAGTCCGGTGGTGACGACTTCGGCGTAGAGTTCTTTCCACTGCGCCGTCCAACGCTCTGCTTTTGGGGGTGCCGCTTCAGTCGTGGTCATGTCCAGAATCTATTCGGTCTCGTCGTCCCGTGCGCATGTTGGCGGGCGTGTTCTCCCGCCGCATTAGCCAATGGGCCAACCACGCTCGCCGAACAAGGGGAATAGTCGCAATGGCAATCATCGGTACACGTGTTGTTCGCACGGAGGATCCAGCGCTACTCACTGGGCATGGCACATTCGTCGACAACCTCGAGATCGAGGGTGCGGTTCACGTTGTCTACGTGCGTTCGCAGATGGCCCACGCCCACATCACAGGTATCGATACCGATGAGGCGCGCGAGGCGCCCGGTGTACTGGGTGTCTTCACTGCATCAGATATCGAACTCGGCCCGTTCCCCCTCGACCTGCCATTCCTTCCGTCCACGTTTCCGCGTAGCGCTCTCGCCGCCGACACCGTGCGATACGTGGGCGAGCCGATCGTTGCTGTCGTCGCTGAAACCCGCGAACAGGCGACGGATGCGGCGCAGATGGTGATCGTGGACTACGACGTGCTGCCTAGCTCGGTGACCGTCACGCAAAGCCTGACCGACGACGTCGTGTTGTTTCCCGACCATGGCACGAACGTGTGCGTGAGCATGCCGGCTGGCGCGCCTATCGACTTCAGCGCCTGCGAGGTCGTCGTGACGGCCGACATCATCAATCAACGTGTTGCTCCTGCGCCGATGGAAGCGCGTGTGTCGGCGAGTCGTTGGGAGCCTGACGGCAGACTCACCCATTGGCAGGCCGGTCAGGGAGCGCACCCGATCCAAGAGCGCTTGTGCGCGTGGTACGGCTTGGCGCCATCACAGGTGCATGTGATCACGCCCGACGTTGGTGGTGGCTTTGGCGCCAAGGCTTTCAATTATCCGGAAGAGACATTGGTGCCGTGGCTCGCCCGCGCTGTTGGTCGCGCTGTGCGCTACACCGAGACGCGTAGCGAGAGCATGAACGGACTCGGTCACGGTCGGGCGCAGACGCAGCGGCTCACCATCGGCGGATCTCGCGACGGCCGCGTCAGTGCGTACGAACTCACCGTCATCCAAGACGCTGGCGCCTACCCGCGTATGGGTGCGTTCTTGCCGTTCATGACGAAGATGATGCTCACGGGGGTCTACGACATCGCCGCAGCAGATCT
>JAYTWP010000547.1:0-11656 GCA_043743395.1 Actinomycetota bacterium
ACTTCTTCGAGCAATGCCTGAGCAGTGCCTTGGGCGATGCCACCGTGAATTTGTCCGTCGAGCAGCAAGGGGTTCAGCACGCGTCCGGCGTCGTCGCACGCAACGTGGCGCAGGTGGCGTACTTGACCGGTCTCGGTGTCTACCTCGACGACGGCGATGTGTGCTCCAAACGGGAAGGTGGCGCTCGAGGCGCTGAAGGTGGTGCTCTGCTTGAGGCCGCCTTCGGACTTCATGGCCACAGCGAGATCAGCCCATGTCTTGGCAACAGCCGGGGTTCCGATCACGTTGAACGAGCCCGATGCTTTGTCGAACACAACGTCGGCGTCGTCGGCCTCGAGGAGGCGTGCGGCGATCTTAGAAGCCTGCTCGACGAGTTCGACTGCAGCCTTGTTGACCGCAGCTCCACCCTGCTGCAACGAGCGCGAACCCATCGTTCCGCCGCCGACCGGTACAAGGTCGGTGTCGCCCCAGACCAATTCGATGCGGTCCATTGGGATGCCGGTCTGGTCGGAGGTGATCATTGCGAATGCCGTGGCATGGCCCTGACCGTGGGGTGACGTGCCCGTGTACACGATCGCGCGACCATCGTCTGTGACCTCGATCTTTGCGTCGTCGCCCATGGGTGGTACGCCACCGGTGATCTCGACGTACACGCTGACACCAATGCCGAGTTGCTTCACGGCGCCGCTGGCGCGACGCGCAGCCTGATCGGCTCGGAGCGCGGTGTAGTCGGCTGCGGCAAGCGCCTTGTCGAGCGCACCTTCGAAGTCACCGACGTCATAGGTCTGGCCGATGGCTGTCGTGTATGGCTCCATGAACTTCGGAATGAGGTTGATGCGGCGGACTTCGGCGGCGTCCTTGCCGATCTCGGCAGCGAACATGTCCATTGCCCGCTCGATTGCAGCCGTTGCCTCTGGACGGCCAGCGCCACGGTACGCAACGATGGGCGTGGTGTTAGTGACAACGCTCGTGGTGCGAACCTCGATGTTGGGGATCGCGTACACGCCGCTCGACATCGGTCGGGTCATGAATGGCGCAAGGATGGTGCCCATGTCGGCGTAACCGCCGCTGTCCTGAATGGCATGAAGCTGGTAGTGCGACACCTTGCCGTCGCGCGAACCGCCGATCGTGACGTACTGCAGCTGGGCCCGACCGTGACCGAGAGCGACCATGCTCTCGCTGCGCGTCTCGCGCCAGCACAACGCACGGCCAAGCTTCTTGGAGAGCGGCCCGAGAAGAAGTTCTTCGGGGTACGCGCCGATCTTGGCGCCGAATCCGCCACCGACATCGGGCGTGAGGATGCGGACAGCGGAGGCATCGACGCCGTTCTGAGCAACGACTTGATCCTTGACTCCCTGGGCGTGCTGGGTGCTGATCCACTGATACAGGCGGCCATCGACCCAGGCCACCGATGATCCGCGGACTTCCATTGGGCACGGTGCGACGCGTTGGTTCATAAAGCGACCGGTGACCACGACCTCGCAGCCGGCGAAGAAGGCCTCACCGGTGTTTTCGGGCATACCCAGCGCCGTCGTGTCGAACACGACGTTGCTGCCCGCGCCCGGATAGATCAAGTTCGTCGATGTCATAGCAGCCTCGACATCGGTAAAGGCTTCGAGTGGTTCGACGTCGACGATGACAGCGTTTGCCGCGTCTTCGCCTTGGGCCCGCTCCTCGCTGATCACGACCGCGACACACTCGCCGACGTAACGCACCTTTTCGGTGGCGAGCAACGTGCGTGCCACCGTTGGATTGAACGGCGCCGGTGAGGGCTGTAGGTCGAGATCGGCTGCTGTGTAGATGGCGATGACGCCGGGCATGGCGGCTGCTTCGGAGGTGTCGATGGACACGATGTTTCCGTGGGCGAACTGGCTGCGCACATATGTGACGTGTGCCGCGCCGTTGAGCAGCGGCTCATCGTGCATGTCGTCGACGTACCTGCCGCCGACCGTCAAGAACTTTGGGTCTTCTTTGCGAAGAACACGATTGCCGAGAATGCTGCCGCCCACGCGGGACCCCCTGAGTACACAGATGTTTGAAGTCCCGACAATAGCCACTGCGCGGGTCGATGTCGCAGTCTGGGCGACAACGCCTCCAGACCCATCTGCTTATGGCGTTGCGGGCGCCGGTGTGGGTGT
This sequence comes from Actinomycetota bacterium, assembly GCA_043743395.1. Classification (GTDB taxonomy): domain Bacteria; phylum Actinomycetota; class Acidimicrobiia; order Acidimicrobiales; family Ilumatobacteraceae; genus WLMZ01. The sequence continues at coordinate 2,139 of JAYTWP010000547.1, forward strand.
GGGTGTGGCTGGCGGTGCAGGCTCGGGTGCACCTGCTGCCTCGGCCTCTCGAATCGCCACGATCGAGGTGACGAGGTCGTATGGCCAGCCGGCCGGTAATGCAGTGGGTGCGGCTGCGATGGGCATCACGGTGATTCGTTGTTCACCTTTTTCGACGTAGTCGATGACTTCGCGAGCTGCTTGCTTGATGCCGTCGTCGGTCTGTAGACGATCGACCTCGGTCTGGAGTTGGTTGTTCGCAGCATTGAGCGTTGTCAATTCACCCGTGTGTGCTGCGAGTTGTTCTCGTTGCTTGAGCCACGACTTGATCGGCAGGACGAACAGTGCTGCACCAACCGCAACCACGATCAGGGCAGCGAAGGCGAGGAGTACGAACCGCCCACGGCGGCCATCAATCGGCTGTTCGTCGCCGTCGACCGCCGTCACGTCGGCAAGGCGCAGCGGTGGATGGCTCTCGAGCGGAACGGTGTGCTTCTTCAGGCGCGCTGGCTTGATCTTCGCGTGGGTGCGGGGCCGCGGAATTGTGCTCGTGCGGTGTCCGTTACTCACGGCAGACAGTTTGACAGCTTGGGCAGTGAAAACCGTGGCACTCGTCGGCGCGAGATCGAACGGTAACCGAGGGCGTCAACGGAGCGGGGCAAGGGCAGCGCGACCGCGGAATGCCGCCGTCTCGCCGAGTTCTTCTTCGATTCGCAGCAATTGGTTGTACTTCGCGACGCGATCGCTGCGAGCCGGGGCGCCGGTCTTGACCTGACCACAGTTCGTTGCAACTGCGAGATCGGCAATTGTGGTGTCTTCGGTTTCGCCGCTGCGGTGGCTCATCACGCTCGTGTAGGCGTGACGGGTCGCCAGCTCGACTGTATCGAGGGTTTCGGTGAGTGTGCCGATCTGGTTGACCTTGACGAGCACACTATTCGCAACGGCGCGATCGATACCCATCCGCAGGCGCTCGGCATTGGTGACGAACACGTCATCGCCGACGAGTTGGACGCGGCTGCCGAGCGAGCTCGTGAGTTTGGCCCAACCATCCCAATCGTCTTCGGCCATACCGTCTTCGATCGACACGATTGGATACAACGTGACGAGACGCATCCAGTAAGAAATGAGTTCGTCGGTGCCAAGCACCTTGCCCTCGCCGTCGAGGTGGTACTGACCATCCCGGTACAGCTCGCTCATCGCAGGGTCGAGCGCGATGGCGATGTCTTCGCCGGGCGTATAGCCAGCGAGTTCGATCGCTTCTACAAGAATCTTGATGGCATCTTCATTGGTGGCGAGGTTCGGGGCGAAGCCGCCCTCGTCGCCAACAGCGGTGGACAGGCCGCGATCGTGGAGCACCTTCTTCAGGGTGTGGTACGTCTCGGTGCCCCAGCGCAACGCCTCGCGAAAGCTCGGTGCGCCGATGGGCATGACCATGAACTCTTGAAGATCGATTGAGTTGTCGGCGTGAGCACCACCATTGATGACATTCATCATTGGCACGGGAAGAACGTGTGCGTTCGCTCCGCCGACGTAGCGGTAGAGCGGCAGCTTGAGTTCGTGTGCGGCCGCCTTTGCCGCCGCCAAGCTGGCACCCAAAATCGCGTTCGCGCCCAGTCGTGATTTGTTGTCCGACCCGTCGAGATCGATGAGGGAGGTGTCGATGAGTCGTTGCTCGAGGCCATTGAGTCCCTGCAACGTGCTTGCGATCTCGCCGTTCACGAAGCCAACTGCGGTCATGACCCCTTTGCCAAGGTAACGCTTCCCCCCATCACGCAATTCGACGGCCTCGTGTTCGCCCGTAGAGGCGCCCGACGGGACAGCGGCACGACCTGTCGCGCCGGAATCGAGTGTGACCTCGACCTCGACGGTTGGATTCCCGCGGGAATCGAGAATCTCACGACCAACGACACTGACAATCTCGGACATGTCGGTCAGGTTAGTAGGCGGCCCGCCGTGGCCGAGTTTCAAGATTCCGTTCGCGTGCATCGAAGCGCTCAAGCCGTGCCGAAAACTGTCGATACGAGAGGGTATGACGACTAATGCCGATTCAGTTATCGATGCGGACAGGTCAAAGACCAGCCGCACCTTCACTGCTCGCGCACCCTTGCCCAATCTCGTTCAGCGCTGGTTGGCCTTTGCCGCACTGGCCTCGCTTGGGGTTGTCGCCGTCGTGTTCGGGTTCTTCTTCAAGCACACCTTTGATCTGTACGACCGTGGTGTGCCACCACTCTCCGCGAGCTATCGCCAAGATGTCGACCGGTACCTGGTGTACGGACAGGTGGTTCTGATCGCGGCCATGGTGACGCTGTCAATCTGGACGGCGTTCGCCGTTTCCAACGCACAACGAGTGTTCCACAGTCTGCGGTCGATGTGGTTCGGTATTGGCGGCTGGTTCCTGATTCCGATCACGGCGTATGCGACGCATCAGTTCATAGACCGCCCGATGCACTCGGGATGGGTCATCACAGGAGTGGTGACGTTGGCAATCATGTATGTGCCGCACGGGACCATCGGCGGAACAGCCAAGGATCTCGGTGGGAGCGCCTATTTCGCGAGGGTCTGGTACGTGCTCGCGCTGCTCGCCGCCATTTTGATGTGGGCAGCACTTGCGGGCACGTCGCAAGGTTTGCCGACGTCGGACCCGGAGTCGGCGATGAAGGTGAAGGCTTTCTTGTGTTTCGTGAGCGCGCTCCTGCTGTTCGCTGGAGCCGCTTCCTACTTCGCCACTGCCCAACTCATCGGAGAGCTGACGCACCATAAGTGGGTCGAGGCAACGTCTCCGAAGGGCGCCAACGGAACGCCAGCCGGGGCAGTGTCCGTCACACGGTCTGCCGACTACGTGCCTAAGGCACCAATACCGACGCACGCGCTGCGCGCGATTGTGTGGTGTGGCTTCTTCGTGCTCAATATTGCGGCGATCTCGGCGACTTTTGACATTCGTCGGCGCGCGATTCGGGCAGAGGTGCGCGACGGCACCGCCGCGGCCCAGAAGCTGTTGAGTTCGGCAACGCAAACGTTCAATCACGTCATCGTGCTCGCCATCGTCGTGCACGTGATGTACGTGGTGTGGGGCATCGTGGCTGCCGTGAACGCACGCCGGCGCACATTGCTCGCTGTGTCGCCGTGGGGCGTTGCCGCAGCGTTTGCCTCCGGCACGGTGTTGCTGTTGTTCACCTCGACGGAGGACTCGACATTTGCGACGACCATGTTCGGCATCGTCGTTGGCGTCATCTATATCGGATTCATCATCGGTCAGCTTTTGCTCGGGCGATCGGCTGTTGCGCTCGGTAGCTCCGGGCGGTTCTTCTTGTCGTGGCTGATTGTGGAGTTCGGCCTTGGCTCATGTATCGCCTACGTCAGCCGTGTTGCTCGCGACGACATGCAACTCCTGACCTTCGGTGGCGTGCTGACCGGTTTCGCAGTGGCGAGCACGATGCTGGCCTGGTTCGCGATGACTCGTTTCGACCATTCGTGCGTTCCAGAGACCGACGTCGCGTTACGCGCCGATCACCGGTTGTTCTCGCGCACCTTGACTTCGTCCCATAACTGATCGAGAGTCGCAAGATCGGTCGAGGACAGCACGACCCCACGCTCGGCCGCGAGTTGCTCGACACCTTCAATTCGACGACGAAACTTGCCGACCGCATGTCGTAACGCAACCTCTGGGTCAACCTTGAGGTGCCTCGCCACGTTCACCACAGCGAAGAGCAAGTCGCCTAGTTCTTCGGCTGTGTCATCCGCGTCGCCGAATGCGTGGGCATTCATGAGCTCGGCGGTTTCCTCGGCAATCTTGGGTAGCGCCCCGTGTACGTTCGGCCAGTCGAAGCCTACGCCAGCAGCCTTGCGCTGGGCTTTGTAGGCGTATGACAGCGAGGGCAACGACGTGGGTATGCCGTCGAAAATGCTGGTCCGCCCCTTTTCGGCGTGCTTGATCGCTTCCCAGTTTGTGAGCACTTCGTCGGTCGAGTCGGCCTGCACGTTGGCGAAGATGTGGGGATGGCGGCGCACGAGCTTGTCGTGGATTCCCTGAGTGACATCGGCGATCGTGAATCGACCTTGTTGCTCGGCGATGGTGGCGTGAAACTCGACCTGATAAAGCAGATCGCCGAGCTCCTCGATGAGTGCTTCGTCGGTGGACGCGTCGGCCGGGTCGAGCGCATGTACCGCGTCGACCACTTCATAGGTCTCTTCGATGAGATGCGGGATGAGGCTTGCGTGGGTCTGTTCGATGTCCCATGGACATTGCTCGCGCAGTGTGCGCGCAAGCGCATGAAAGCGCGCGTAGTGCTCGGCGACACCGACGTTGAGACGCTCGACGTAGATGCTTGTCAGATGATCGGCCTCGACCGCATGATCCATCTCTGCCCACGTGGTCCGAGTGATGAGTTGATCAGGGGTTCCCAAGCGCTGCAGCACCGTGACTGCCACGTCATCGTTGTTCGCGCTGATGGCGTCGCTCGATTCAGTAGCATCGTCGACGGCGAGCTTGATGTCGCTGAGCACCCAGTTGGCGTGACAGTGGGCGATCAACATGGGGCCGGTGTGGCCGGCCGCGGCGGTCGCGAACTCGTGACCGTCGATGAGGCGCAGCCCGACCTCGACCGGGTCGATACGCAAGGCGTTGTAGGCGAGATCGAGAAATGACATTGCCGGAAGCAGGACACACTCGATTCGTTCGTCATCGCGTAGGTGACGCACGCTTCGCTCGAGGACCAGAGGCGAGCCGGGCACGGCATACAAGATCTCGCCATGCTCGATGGCTGCTTGCACCAGCGTGGAGGTGATCTGTGCGTACACCGATTCGAACGTGGCGGCGGATTCGTAGAGATGATCGAACGTGATGGCGTCTGCGATCAAGCTTGCCGATGGGTGCACGGCTGTACGCACATAACAATGGCGAGCGCTCGCGATGGCGAGCCGCGTTTGCTCCGACACGTATTCAGGCCCACCGGGTCCGAGGCCGACAACGCTCACCCGTGGCAAGGCGGTCATGGTTGGGCCGTCATCAGCGCGTGGCGACGACTTGGCCGGTTGCCGGGTCCCACATGCCGTCGTGGCTGTCGACTGTGATCTTGGCTGCCGACACTGCATCGCTGAGGACCTTGCCAGCGTCGGCGCCAAATGCGTTCTGGAAAGCGGGCTGCAGCACTTGGGCATCGATCACGAAAGCTTGCAGATCTGCTCCAAGCCTGTTCCACACTTGCGTATTGGCCGGGTTCGACACGATCTTGTCCTGCGCCGCCTGACGATCTGCAGCAGACACCGTGACGCCCTTCTTGGCGAGAGCCTTGGTCATCACGACGTTGCTGATCCATTGGCCGAGAATGCCGCGGGCAGTCTGGCCCGGCATTCCCTCCGGTCCAACGGCTGGGATGCCGAACGCTTCGGGGGCCTGCGCGAGGCCGGACAACAAGCCCTCGTATTGTTTGACGGTGAGATGGTGGCCATCGACAGTGGCGGCGTTGCGGGCAGACGTGAGCGTGCTGCAGCCGGAGGTCACGATGCCTGCGATAGCAACGGCGGCAAGAGCGATGGTAAGGCGACGAATCACGCGGGGCAGCCTATCCGCCGGTCGGCGGGGGAATGAGGTCGCGTAACAGGCCGACGAGGAACGTGGCTGGATCGACGCCGCGTTTGATCGGCACGATGATCTGCCTGAGTTCTTCTTTCACCAGAGCGTCGCGGCTCAGCCGCCTCAGCCGCAGTGTTTCGCTGGTTTTCAACTCGATAGGCCCGAGCCGAGCCTGATTCGAGGTGATCGAGATGTCGCGGAGGCCGATGCGATGACACTCGGCGCGCAGTCGGCTGATCATGAGCAGCGACTCCGCCGGCGGTGGAACGGGTCCGTAACGGTCTTCCCACTCGGTGCGAATGTCATCGACGTCGGCATCGTTGGTGACGGCGGCGAGACGGCGGTACGCCTCGAGACGGAGTTCTTCTTTTGGAACGTACGTGGCCGGCAAATGCGCATTCGTGGGCACATCGAGCTTGACCTCGGACGGCTCCTTTTGTTCCTCGCCTTTCATCTCGCTGACCGCCTCGGTGACCATTTGGCAGTACAGGTCGTAGCCAACGGCGGCAATGTGGCCACTTTGTGCCTGACCGAGCAGGTTGCCCGCGCCGCGGATCTCGAGGTCACGCATCGCGATCTTGAATCCACTGCCAAGGTCGGTGGCCTCGCCGATGGTCTTGAGTCGCTCGTACGCCTCTTCGGTGAGGGTCTTGTCGCGCGGGTAAAACAGGTATGCGTACGCCCGCGAACCGCTGCGGCCCACACGACCGCGCAGTTGGTGCATCTGACCGAGGCCGAGTAGATCGGAGCGCTCGACCACGAGCGTGTTCACCGTGGGCATATCGATGCCACTCTCGATGATCGTGGTGCAAACGAGCACATCGAATCGGCCTTCCCAGAAATCGAGTACGACCTGTTCGAGCGTGCCCTCGTCCATCTGCCCATGTGCAACTGCGATGCGCGCCTCGGGGACGAGTTCGCGAAGTCGTTGGGCGCAGGCCTCGATGGTCTGGACACGGTTGTGCACCCAGAAGACCTGCCCTTCGCGAAGGAGCTCGCGTCTGAGTGCTTCCACCGCCACTCGCTCGTCATATTCACCGACGAAGGTAAGGATCGGCTGGCGATCAGCAGGAGGGGTTTGCAGCAGGGAGAGATCGCGGATCCCCACCAAGCTCATCTCCAGTGTGCGCGGAATCGGTGTTGCAGTCAGGGTGAGGACGTCGACGTTGACCTTCAGCTTCTTCATCGTCTCTTTGTGTTGCACGCCGAATCGTTGCTCCTCATCCACGACGAGCAGACCGAGGTCCTTGAACTTCACATTGTCCTGCAAGAGACGATGCGTGCCGATGACACAATCGACTTCGCCAGTTGCGAGACCGTCGATCACCTTCTTGGCTTGGGCATTCGTGAGGAACCGGCTGAGTACCTCCACGCGTACGGGATAGCCGGCAAATCGATCTGCGAACGTGTTGCCGTGCTGCGTGGCGAGCAATGTTGTGGGCGCCATGACCGCCACCTGCTTGCCGTCCTGAATCGCTTTGAACGCGGCCCGCACTGCAACTTCGGTCTTGCCGAAGCCGACGTCGCCACACACCAGACGATCCATCGGGAACGCCCGCTCCATGTCGGCCTTGGTGTCCTCGATCGCTTGGCGCTGATCGGGCGTCTCCACGAAGGGGAAGGCTTCCTCCATATCGTGCTGCCACGGTGTGTCGGCACCGAAGGCAAAGCCCTCGGCATGTATGCGCCGCTGGTAGAGCACCACCAGCTCTTGCGCGATTTCGCGCACCGCAGATTTGACACGCGACTTGGCCTTCGCGAAATCGGCACCCCCGAGGCGATGAAGCACGGGCGCCTCACCGCCGACGTATTGGCGGATGCTGTCGATCTGATCGCTGGGGATGTAGAGCTTGTCGCCTCCCTTGTACGCCAACAACAAGTAGTCGCGCTCGACTCCGCCGATGCTGCGTTTGACCATGCCCTCGTATTGGCCTACGCCGTGCTGGTAGTGCACGACGTAGTGACCCGGCTTGAGGTCTTCGAAGAATCCGGCGCTCTCGCGCTTTCGTGGCCGTGGCTGACGGTGGGTGCGCCGCCGCCCGGTGAGATCGCCCTCGGCGACCACGGCCACCTTCGCCGATGGGACCGTGAAGCCTCGGTGCAACGGGGCGACCACGATGTTGCCGCCCGGCCGGCCAAGGTCGGCATTCGGTGACGCGATCGTGAGGTCGAGTCCCTTGTCGCGCAACAACTGTGCCAATCGGTTGGCTGAGCCTTCGCCGTCGGCCGCGATTACCACCCGCCACTTGTCGGCAAGCAATTCGGTGAGACGCCGCGTGAGGCCTTCGCCGTCGCCGACGACGGGTCCCCATCCGCTGGCGTTGACCATCGGCGAGTCGGGGTTCTCGGGGGCGACCGTGAGCATCCAGGCGCTGACCGTAGAGCCGAGCAATTGGTCGGGCTCCGCATGAAGTCGCGGGAACTCGACATCGGGATCTCTGCCCCATGTGCTCGCCAATGCGCGTGCGAGATCGTCTTCTTCGGCGAGGAGGTCGGCTGCGCGATCGCGCATGCGCCGCGGCTCGATGAGTATCACTTTGCCCGTAGCGGGCAGGACATCGGTGAGCAGTTGGTCGGTGTCGGTGAGCCACGGCAGCCAACTCTCCATACCGTCGAAATGACTTCCTTCGGCGAGCCGCTCCCACTGCTCGCGACCCCATGGCTCGGTCGCAATGAGGGTGGCTGCGCGCGCGCGAACTACATCGCTCGGAAGGAGTTCTCGGGCGGGGAAGATGATCGCTACTTCGAGATCGCCAGTGCTTCGTTGATCGTTGACGCTGATCGAGGTGAGCCGATCGACTTCATCGCCCCACAGATCGATACGAATCGGAACTTCTGCGGTAGACGGAAACACGTCGACGATTGCTCCCCGCCGCGCGACCTCGCCGCGGTGCTCGACGAGCTCCTCGCGTCGGTAACCACCTGCCACCAATGTCTGCAGTAGTTCGTCGGGGTCGATGATCGCGCCGGGGCGCACCACCACGGGCGTGACATCGACGGCGCCAGGACCCAGCCGTTGCAGCAGCGAGCGCACGCTCGCCACGATGATTGCGGGGCAGCGCTGCGGATCGCGCAGCCGCCAGAGCACCTCGAGGCGGCGGCCCATCGTTTCAACGCTGGGGCTCACCCTCTCGAACGGCAGTGTCTCCCACGCGGGGAACAGCATGACCTCATCTGCTGGCATGAACTGCTGGAGGTCGTCGAACAATTGGCCTGCCGCGGTTCCCGTGGGGCACGCGACCACCAGTGGGCGGCGGGCGCTGAGATGAGACAGCGCCGCGATCGCAATGGGACGCGCGGCTTCGGGGACCGCGATGACCGCATTGGGCTTACCGAGTGCCTGGGTGAGCGCGAGTTCATCGCGAAGGAATGGAGGCAGAGTCTCGAGGTTCATGGGCCTCTCTGAGGGTATCGGCAACGCCCCGTGTGTAATCGCCGCCATCCGAGTACCGTCGCGCGCTGTCCGTGCGACTCCGTCGCTCCCTCTCACGTCAGCCCGCCATGTCTGTTTACACAACTCTGCACGCCAAATCACTTGTGGTATCGATGGGCTTGGCCACCATCTTGGATCAGGTCGATCTCACCGTCGCGCCGGGTTGGCGGATTGGTCTGGTCGGGCCAAACGGCGTGGGTAAGTCGACGCTGCTCCTCGCGCTCAGCGGGCAGCTTGCACTCGAGTCGGGCTCGGTGTCGACCACACCACCGAGTGCAATTGTTGGTTACCTTCCGCAGGAACCTGAACGTCGCGAGCACGAGACGGTTGCCGACTTCCTCGAGCGACGTACGGGCGTGCAGGCGGCACAACTCGAGTTGGCAGAGGCCACCGACGACCTCGCTGCGGCCATCGCTGGCGCCGACGACAGGTACTCCGAGGCGCTCGAGCACTGGCTGGCGCTTGGTGCTGCCGACTTCGACGTTCGAGTTGGCGAGGTATGGGCAGAGTTGGGATTGACAGATCGCTTGCTGA